>JAIDUB010000121.1 GCA_029060405.1 Duncaniella sp.
GATGATACTACGAAAGTGGGAAAGTAGGTAACCGCCCCTTCTACAGAAAGCCGAGGCACTCCGACAGGAGTCACCCCCGGCTTTCTTCTTGTATATATCCATCACCTATAGATTTCATCCATATATCCCTCATCTCTCAGCCGTCATCGCCTCCCATCCCGCACCCTAAGACAAAACCCGGGTCAGCTGCAAAAGGTGGTTGAATTGTTAAACCCCTCCGCCACCATCCCGCTCCGAAACCCCCGCCCGACATGGATGGGTGGCTTTTAAATTGCCCCGGCACTGCATGGAAACATCGCGAAGCGATGTCCCTACGAGGGCACCCCGAGATACTGTTTCTTTGAGTGTGTCTGAGAGAAGACACTAAAAAAAGGACCTGTCCGTTTGGACAAGTCCCCAGAAGTTTGTAGTTTTAGGTGACCAAACTTAAAATCTACAAAAAATGCTTCTTACAAAGGAACAAATTTCTGAGCAAATGCGCAAGCATGCAGAGAAGAAAAATGGTCTTCACGATCTGATGGAGATCATGCTCGAGAGTATGATGGTCGCCGAGCGCGGCGAGTTTCTATCTGATAATCCGGGTAATAAGGGTAACGGATACCGTCCCGTGACATCATATGGACAAGGGAGGAAACTTGAGTTCCGTATCCCTCGAGACCGCTACGGCAACTTCCATCCGCAAATACTCGCCATACTGCGCGACCATGAAGAGGAATGCGACCGTCTCGCTGGAGTTCTTTATACAAAGGGGCTTACCCAAGAGCAGGTGAGTGACGTGTTCGATCAGATATACGGCCAGCACTACTCCAAGTCGAGTATCAGCCGCATGGTGGAATGTGTTCGCACTCAGGTCAATGAATGGCTTGAACGCGGTCTCGAAGAGTATTACCCGGTCGTGTTCGTTGACTGCGTGCACATCAAGATACACCGTAAGCGATCGGTGGCTGCCGAGGCGTTCTATGTGGCATTGGCCGTAACCGAAGAAGGCACACGCGAGGTTCTGGGCATCTTCAACATGCCGCAGGAAAGCGCCACGGGCTGGGGTGATATCTTTGACAGGCTGAAAGAACGTGGTGTTCAACGGGTTGGCCTGATGGTGGCTGACGGGATCAAAGGACTTGATACCGTAATCGGAGAGAAATTCCCCGGTACACCATTGCAGCGTTGCGTTACTCACCTGAAACGCAACATGTTCGCCAAGGTAAGGCATGGGGACAAGGCCGCCTTGGCCGCCGACCTGCGCGATGTGTTCCGCACCGGCCAACGGGACTATACAGTAGAAATGGCATGGGAGAAGTGGCAGACAATGTGCGACAAATGGGGCAAGGACTATCGTGCTGTAAAGCTGCTCCGAAACAACGCCGACTACAAGGCTTACATGACATACCTCAACTATGCGCCTGAGATTCAGTCGATGATATACACCACAAACTGGATTGAACGGCTTAACCGCGACTTCCGCAGGGTTACCCGCATGAGGACAGCCATGCCTAACGAAGAATCGGTGCTGACTCTGATGGGCAGTGTGGCAATGGATCACAAGGCATTCCACAGAGCGCTGCCAAACATAACAGTCGACAAAACGCTTTTCCCCGACTGAGGGTAAAGGTTTTCTTAGCGGAGAGGCCATCCTGGTGAAGTTGAAGCCGCCCATACGGAGCGGCTCCAATATTCAACTGTCTCCAGTCTTGGCGCAACCATGTTGCTGGCGGGTTGCTCCTCAGCAGAGCCCGTTTCCTCGTCCGGCTGCACTCCAAAATTACTATTTTTTCATCGAATAATGAAACAATGAGAAAAAACAATTAAATTTGCATCGTCATCTGAGATCTATAGGCTTGAGTGAACTCGTCTCAGACACACTTAGTGAAACACTACCCACCCCGAGGATGATTATGGAGCGAGGGTAGTTGATTCCCGCTGCAATGGCTATACGGAGCGATTGCACGGAGACTACCGGAGCCTTGTTTAAGATTACCATTTTGCTTTTCCCGGAAACGGTGCAAAGCACCGTCCCTACTTTGAGGGGCGGATTTTGTATTGCTACGGCATAGAATAAAACCGTAATCTGGTAAAGATAATCCGAAATATCGTTATTCAAGCTCGCCGGTGGAGCGGAGGTAGTCGATGCGATATATGCGGTATTGGGTGCGAGCTTCTATGACGTTGGAGTAGGATGTGTGCCATTGTGACTGGGCTTCGAGAAGATCGGTGAGCGTGGCGAGTCCTACTTCGTATTGCTCTTGCATCAATGTGAGGTTTTCATCGGCTTCAAGCATTGCCGTTTCGGCTGATTTCACGAGGTCAGTGCCGGTGATAAGATTGCTGTAGTTCTGTGATACCTCGAGTTCCATCAGCCGGGTATTGCGCTGAAGCGAAAGTCGCGCGTTTTCCACCTCTATGCCGGCCCGCTTTACTTTCTTTATGCCTTCACCCCAGTGAAATATGGGAATCTGAACGGCGAGCATGCCCATGAAGCCGTTGGATTTCGTCTCTGACGAGAGTGGTACATAGTTGCCTTCCTGGTCCTGCATCCAGCCTTTGGTCTTGATATTGCCGTAGGCCGACCATCCAAGCTGCAGCCCTACGGTGGGTAGGAAGTCGGCGCGTGCCATGGTGACTTCGTGTTTCTTTATGTCGACATTTCCGGCTAAAATGGCTACTTCCGGGCGACCCGAGATGCCGGCTCTGTACTCGGGTATGGCGATAGTGGCAGCAGTTGACTCGGTGGGGGAGATGGTGACCGTATCGGCGACACCGATTGTGCGGCACAATGCCATGCGGCATATGTCGGCTCCCGCCTGAGCCTGACGCAGACGGTAGAGAATCTCGCTGCGGCGCGTGTCGACGCGCAGAAGCGCCTGCCGTGAAGCCATGCCCGAACTTACGGCTACCTGCGTCATTTCATATACGGAGTCCATCATTGCGAGATAAGATTCCATCATGTCGACTTTTGATAACACAGCCACGTAGGTCCAGTAGGATTTTTCGGCATCGGCTATCACATCCATGCGGGCAGCGCGGAGCATTTCGCGCGATATGCGTTCACCGGTGGCAGCCATTTTATTGGCGGCGATAATCTTTCCACCGGCATACACGGGTTGCGTGAGGTTTATTCCGGCCATGTAAGCGCCGCGCATCTGCATGGTCAGCATATCCATCAGTTCAGTGTCGGGGGCGCTGTAGATAAGAGTGCCGTTGGCGGCGAATTTGGGCAGATAGGCGGTGCGTGCTATTCCGCGGTCGAGCGATGCACCTGAGAGGTTATTTTCGGCTATGCGTATATTCTCATCGGTCTGCAACGCCATTTCGCGGCACTCGTCGAGCGACAGGTTCATGGCCGGGAGACTCATGGCTGCCCCCAGCAACATGGCCGATATGAAGTGTCTTTTCATTTTCGTGTTACTTTGAAAAATACTGAATAAAGCGTGGGCAGGAGCAGAAGGGTGGCAAGCGTGCCCACAAACAGTCCGCCTATTATCGTCACCGCCAGCGAACCATACATGGGATCGGGGATAAGAGGAATCATGCCGGCGATGGTGGTGAACGATGCCAGTATCACCGGCATCACGCGCGAAACCGTGGCGCGGACTATGGCGGGATATAGTTCGACTTTCTCCTCAGTGGTGAGGCGGGCTATCTCGTCGACCAGCACTATGGCATTTTTTATCGTCATGCCCATCAGTCCCATCAGTCCGAGGATGGCGAGGAATGTAAACGGAGTGTCGGTGATCAGAAGCGCCGGAACGATGCCGCAGAGCACAAACGGGAAGCAGAGCAGGATCACCGCCAGCTTGCGCCAGTCGTTGAATAGCAGCAGGAGCACTATCACCACTATACCCACCATGAGCGGGAGATATGACATCATGATGCCCACGGCTTCATCGGAGGTCTCGCTTTCGCCCACGAATCTCATCGAATATCCTTCGGGCAGACGTATCTGTTTCAGCTCCGGCCCGATGGCTTCAAGAATCTTGGCCGGTGTGGCGCTCGGGTCAGTTATAACGGGGTCACACTCGGCCTCGATGACGCGACGGCCGTTGAGACGGTGAATGACGCTTTCACGCCACGATGTGTGGATGGAGTCGACCACGGCCGAAAGCACGGTGGTGGTATACATGCGTTCGGTGATATCGTCGGGCGACACGGCGCCGCTCATGAGCCCGCTCACATCCTCGTCGGTGACCGATACGTTTATCGTAGACCACACGGGTAATGTCGAAAGGTCGGCGAGGCGATTGCCGTCGTTGTCGCGGATGATAAGATTGATGGGCACGGTCTTGTCGCGGTCGTTGACCACACCTATCGTATAGCCGTCGGTTGCAGCCATCATGGCGTTGCCAATGTCGGCGCGGTTAACTCCGGCAGCGCTTGCCGCTCCGGGTGAATATGCCAGACTGACGCCGCGCCTACGTCCGAGCCAGTTGTTCTGCACCGAAAGCGGGTCAACATAAGGACACGCACGCATTATCGCCTCGGCCTGCGCGCTCAGCGCGCGGAGAGTGTCGGCGTCGGGGCCGGCAAACTCCACCTCGACCGTGTGGCTGCTCGAAATCGACAGATTGTAGCGGCGGGCGCGGATGTAGGCGTCGGGCACTATCTGCCGCAGGTGAGCCACAAGGTCAGCCGACAGACGGCGCACCGTCTTGAAATCGCGGCAGTCGATGATAAATTCGGCATATTCCTCGCCGGCCGAAGGCATGGGGCGCACAAGGCAGTAGCGTCCCGGCGCTCCTCCCATGCTTATAGCCACGGATTCCACGCCGTCCCACGCCTCGATGCTGTCGGTGAGCATAAACATGCGCTCGCGTATGGCGTCGGGATTGCTCTCGATCGGATATGTGCACTCGACCACAAACTGGTCATAGTCAAAGTCGGGGAAAAATACATTTCTCACCACGGTCATGCCCCACAGCGATACGCCGAGTATCACGACCGCCGACGCTACCGACACCCATTTGTGGTCAATGAGGAATATCACCGCGCGGCGTATCATGCGCTGGAGGAAGTTGAGTTTCAGTTCACCGGGCTTCACCGATGCCGCCTCGGCGGGACTAAGCCAGCGGTCGGAGCACACCGGCACCTGCACCATGGCGAGAATCCAGCTTGCGAGCAGGCTTACGCATATCACAAGGAAAAGGTCGCCCGCAAATTCGCCCACCGTGCCGGGTGTCATGTAGATAGGCAGGAATGTAGCGGCGGCGATTATGGTGGCGCCTAAAAGCGGCCACGCCGTCTTGCGCACCGTCGAATACAGATACACATCCTTGCGCAGGCCGCGCTTGCGGTCGTTGATTATACCGTCCATTATCACCACGGCGTTGTCCACGAGCATGCCCATCGCCACGATAAACGCTCCGAGCGATATGCGCTGGAGTGTCGTCCCGGCCACCGAGAGGATGGGAAACGACAGCGCCACGGTGAGTATCAGGCCGAATCCTATTATAAGTCCCGCTTTCCAGCCCATGGCAAGAAGTATCACGATGAACACTATGGCTATCGACTCGAGAAGATTGATCATGAACGACGATATGGCCGTGTCGACGCGCTCAGGCTGGAAAAATATCTTTTTTACCGTGATTCCGGCGGGGAGAGCCGAAATCTCGCGGTTCATCACCTTGTCGACCTCCGCACCCACGGCGGGCACCACGGCACTGCTCTCGAGCGCCACGAGCAGGGTGAGCGATGTCTCACCGCCTACATAGAAGTCGCCCGAGAGGGGAGTGGCCTCATGGCGCGACACGGCCGCGATGTCGCCTATCCTCACCTTCTTGCCGTCGGGCATCGTGACGATGAGCGATGATATCTCCTCGGCAGTCACGGCGCCTTCCTCCACGCTCACCGCTATGCGGTCGTCGCCGTTGTCGATCTTGCCGGCGTTTATCACCTTGGTCGACGACTGGAGTGTCTGCGCCACGAGCATCGGGAGCATACCGTTGCGGCGTATGGCGTCGGGAGTGAAGGCAATATCGATCACATCGCGCTGCACACCGCCTATGTTGACACGCTTCACACCCTTTATGCCCATGATCTCGCGACGCATCTTCTTGGCGAATTTCTCTATCTCGGCGGTCTCGTAGCCGTCGCCGCTCAGGGAGTAGAAAATGCCGTATACGTCCATCATGTCGTCGATTACTATCGGATCCATGCATCCCTGAGGCAACAAGCTGCGGGAATCGGACACCTTGCGGCGCACCTGATCGAAATATTGCTCGATTTCCTCCACCGGCACGTCAAACTCAAACTCGACGCTGATGAGCGCCTGCCCGGCGCGCACGTCGCTCTTGATCTTCTTCACGTCGGGGAGGGTGCGCAGGCGGTCCTCGAGCAGCGTCACGGCGTCGCGCTCTATGGTCTCGGCATCGGCACCGGGATAAAGTATCATCACCGACGCCTGCTTGGGTACCACGGCCGGATCTTCAAGTTTGGGCATGCGCGTGAAAAACAGCACACCGGCAAGAAGTATCATCACCATGGCCGACCAGAACAACGTGCTCCGGCGCATGAAAAACTCAGTGAAGCGTGTCATAGTTCCCGGCCGTTTTTAATGTCGTCGATATCACCCAATACATTCACCTTGCTGCCCTCGGTGAGATGATGAACCCCGGCTGCCACTATCACGTCGCCCTCGGCCAGTCCGCCGGCGAGAGAATATTTGCCCTCAGGAGCGCCCGTCACGCTCACCTCGCGCGCCGAAAGCACCGAGTCGCGTCCCACTACCCACACGCAGGTCTTGCCCTCGCGCTCAAATAGCGCCCGCGACGGGATGCGGTGCCGACCGGTAGCGTCGGCAGAGCCGTAATAAATTTTCACGCTCATATTCATGCCCGGCACCAGCTTGTCGCGGTAGCCGTCGGGGATGCGGAGGCGCAGGCGGAAAAGTGAATTGCTGTCGCCGTCGGGGATGAAGCCGATTATATCAAGCGGAAATTCCGTATCGCCCGTCACAGCCGCGCTTCCCGTGCATTTCACTATATTGTCGCGGCGCGAGTAGGCCGCAGGCGCGAGTGCCACCGTGGTCTCCACGCTCGAATTGTCGACGATCTTATACACCGGAGTGCCAGCGCCGGCCATCTCGCCCTCCTCCATATAGCGCTCCACTATGTAGCCCGAAGCCGGAGCGATGAGCCGGGTGTAGTCGAGCTTGTTCTTGGCCATCTCGAGCTGAGTCTTGAGCTGGGCCAGTCCGGCAGTCGCCTTCTCGTAATCGTTGTCCGAAACATTGTTGTGGCGGTGCATCTGCTCAAGGCGCTTGATTTCATTTGACACCTGAGCATATTGCGTCTCAAGCTGCTCCACCCCAAGGCGGTAATCGGCATCGTCCAGATAGCCCAGCACCTGCCCCTTCTTTACATAAGCGCCCTTGTCCACGGTGAGGCGCGATATCTGGCCTCCCGTCTTGAAGCCCGCGCTTACGCTCCGCCCCTCCTCTACGGTGGAGGTATAGTTGGAAACTGCCACACCTGTATTCCCTTCGGGGGTGAAAGTGTACACAGCGGGAATCTGATTTCTTAAAGAATTGTCGTCATGGCCGCCGCAGCCCGTGAGGCACGGCAAGAACAGCGCGATAGCGCCGAGGAAAAAATATCGTGTCATGTATGTGCGAAAATTTACGCAAAATTACGCAATAATCCATTATCATTCATTTCCCTGTCCCTCAAAAACTTTCCGAAATATTACCGATTGTAGGCGAAAAGGGAATAATGAAAAAGTCGCATCCCCTCTTGACCGGCCGAGACGACCTGTCGGACAAGTCCGACATGCTCTGACAAACTGGCGCCCGGTTAAAAAAAATTTGAAAGATTTGTCACATGATGAAAAAGTATTATCTTTGCGGTGCAGACCGTCTTATAGACCACGCCAGTTGGATGAAGTTCGTCATGAACCAATCCCCGGTCTGGGGTAAGCGAGGCGGGACTGTAAAAAACGTCGCGTAGAGACGTGGCGTAATTGACAGATTCAAAAGCGTTTATCCGCGCTGATTCTTGGCGTTTCGAAATTCTCGCAAAATTTCATTTAGAAGTCAAGGAGGAGCAACGGTAGATGCCCGTGGATATGTGATATACTGTTTTCGACCCGTTATTCCGTGAGGAATTGCGTCGGAAACGATAGTTGCATATACTGGCGTGGGCTTCTGCGTGTTGCCGTCCGACTTCTAAAGGGCAATGCGAGAAGCCTCGAAACGTAGGACGGCAACCGATACAGACTCCTACGCTTTTTTCGTTTTTAACCCGCCGGATGGGGAGACTTACGGCAACTGAAATTATCACGATCTGCAATCATGAAAGCTTTTCGCAAATTATTCTTTATCACATTTTTGGCGTCGGGATTACTATGCCTTATCTCGAGTTGCTCCAACTCCAACGATTACGAGATTTTCGGCGCAATTCACGGTCGCGTGACCGACTACGAAACCGGCGCACCGCTCGATAACGCCACCCTCACGCTCTCACCCTCAGGTCTCTCGAAGCAGACCGACGCATCAGGCTACTACGAATTCAAGAACCTTGAGCCGATGCAATACACTATCACCATCCAGCATCAGGGTTATCAGCCCAACCGAAAAACCGTCTACGCAACATCAGGCGAAGACCACCAAGTCGACGCTCAGCTCCGCCCTATACCTGAGAATTAATAAAAATAAGTATAAGTTTTTACTATGAAGAAGTTTTTTTATTTACTGTATTTAATTGCCGGAATTGCTGCAATAGCGGCATGCTCATCAGATCTGAGCGAAGAACTTGAATATGGAAGTATAGCAGGAAGTGTTTCTGACACAACTACCGGCGAACCTGTTGCTACAGTAAATGTCAGCCTTTCACCCGGAGGAAGCGCAACAGTAACAGGTACTGACGGGACTTTTAGTTTTGTAAATCTTGAGCCCGGGATTTATACAATAATTATAAATAAAGAAAATTATAAATCAAATTCCCAGCAGGTTGTAGTAAAAGCGGGAGATCCTACTTCGGTTCACCTATTGATTGATCGAATACCTTCAAGTCTAATTTCGGATCGTGAGTTATTGGACTTTGGTGAGAATTTGACGACACTATCTTTTAAAATAGTGAATACCGGTTATACTGATATAACATATAATGTAGAAACAGGTGGTTGCAAATGGCTAAGTGTTGATCCTGTACAAGGAGTTCTTAAATATGGAAAAACAGCTACGATTGTCGTAAATGTTGATCGCTCAGTATTACCAGAAGGAGATAATGAAGCTAATATAGTTGTGCGCTCAACAAGTGGCGATGGCAACTATGAAGTAAAAGTAGTAGCGGTCAATAACGCAAATGCATCTGTTAATACACTTGACGTAACTGATATTGGCAACTCCGTAGCGACATTAAATGGAGAAGTTATTAATCCGGGTTCTCCGTCATATACGGAACGTGGGTTCGTATATGATACCCAAGCAACGCCTTCAGTTGATAATTGCATAAAGAAGTTGTCCTCTCCTATATCATCAGAAAAGAAATTTAATTGTAGGATAGATGGGCTTTCTTCCAACAAAACGTATTATGTACGCGCGTATCTGAGGCAAAACGGGGAAATTGTATATGGTAATACAGTTTCATTTACAACTACACAGCAAGCAACAACGCTGTCAACTTCAGCCGTAACACAAATAAGTGCCTCGACAGCAACGTTTAATGGCTCTGTTTTAAATATTGGAGCTCCGGCATATACAGAAAAAGGTTTTGTTTATTCAATTATGGAGATGCCTACTCTTTCAGATAAACGTGTAAAAGTATCCGGAACAGGTGCTGGTGATTTTTCTGCACAAATTTCAAATCTCGATTATCCTGTTACTTACTATGTGCGCGCTTATGCTATACAAGGTGGTAATGCCGTATATGGAAATACCGTATCTTTTTCAACGAGAATGAATGAAACTGCGGTAAGCACATCCGCAGTCACTCAGGTGACATCAACTACCGCGACATTCAATGGTTTCATCTCAGATGCAGGCTTACCCCCATATACAGAACGAGGCTTTTGTTATTCAACCTATGGGAATCCTACTATAGCTACAAATAAAGTACCTGTAGGTGGTATTGGTACCGGGAACTATTCGGTGCAGGTTTCAAATCTGAGATATCCCGAAACTTATTATGTGTGTGCTTATGCAATACAAGATGGAAAACCAATTTATGGTAACGTCGTATCGTTTACAACAGATTATCGGAAAACATCTGTTAATACATCAGCGGCTACCAATGTAACTGAAAATTCAGCAAGACTTAATGCTACGATTACTGATCCGGGTTCCCCGGTATATAATCAGAGAGGATTCTGTTACAGTGCTTATAATCCTAATCCCACGGTGGCAAATGATAAAGTAAGCAAGTACGCAAATATTGCTGGTGGATACTATGAGAATATCTCCAATCTTCAGGAGGGTACAACCTATTACGTGAGGGCTTTTGTTCAACAAGAGAATGAATATATATATGGCAATACTATATCCTTTACGACGTCCTCTCTACCCGTTGTAAGTACAAGTAATGTTTCATCTCTGACAAAAGTAGATTTATTTGGGGGTGGAATGTTTTTTCAATGGAGCGCGACGTTCAATGGTAATGTGATCTCAGCTGGTGATCCTTCATATAGTAGCCGTGGTTTTGTTTATGGCACAACCATGTATCCTGAGGTTGGAACCGGAACTACTGTTACAGTAAGTGGAAGAGGAACAGGAGCATTCTCGGCAAATGTTAATAGCTTATCCGATTTGCAAACATATTATGTTAGAGCATTTGTAAAAGTAGGTAACAAGTATTATTATGGCCAAAGTGTAAAATTCTTAACATATTAAAACTGGTATATACTTAATAGAACCTTTACTTGTCTCATGATAATTAAGCTATTATGAAGAATTTGAGTATCTATATTATAATGCTGATTATGAGTTTGTGCTCATCGGCAGGAACGTTGACTGACGAGGATAAAAAACACGTGTGGCAACAGGCATATCTGATGGAATTAGGTAGCTGGGAACTACAGGGCCTTGGCAGTATCGAGCAGGCTTTGTATAACGTTGCTGAAAAGATGAAGGACGGAATGACCGTAATTACAGGTGTTTCATATCGAAACTCGACTTCCGCCGATGCGTTAAACAATGCCTATGATAATGCCGCAAGACAAGTAGCCTTATCGCGTGGATATTCATATCAGGAGATCGCAATGATAGAGTCAGATCCGAATAATTCAGCAGAAGACGATGAGCACAAACGAGTTGTTGAAAGAATCGAAACGGATGTGACGGCCCAACTACCGGTACCAACACTCGTGGTATTGCGTGAGAATGACGGTAAATATGACTGCATGGCCATGTATGTAATCTCTACGGAATAATTAAGAAACTTACGTTATGAAAAAATTCACATATATCCTCTCGATACTTGCGATTGGCTTGTGTCTTGTTGCAGTAAGTTGTTCCAAAGACATAGAGACGGTAGAAACTACCGGTATTGCCTATGGAGTAATAAGTGATGCTGATACGGGTGAGCCGATTGCGAATGTGTCGGTAAGTCTACATCAAGGCTTGGCTTGGGATTGTCTGGGCGCAAGTGTGGGAACGGCGTTTACCGGTTCTGACGGCTTCTTTCAGATAGTCGAAATCGATCCTTCTAATCAATATTTCATCGTTGCCAGTCATGCCGGGTATAAGCAAAACGGCCGACGAGTTAATATACAATCCGGTAAAAATACCGAAATCAATATCACACTGATTAAAAACTAATTCAATTCTTATCATTTTAAATCAATCAATTATGAAAAAGTTATTTTCTATTATTATGATGCTGCTGGTAATGGCGGCAGTTAATCCTGTAGAAACTTTTGCACAAGGACTTCCTAAAGATCAGGTAAAGCAAGTGAAGAAGCAAGCAAAGGATTTGGTTAAAGAAGGCTGGAAAGCGCAAGGCTCAACAAATATTGAGGGTAAACTTCTTGAAATCCGCCAGAGAGAAAATGCCGGGGAGATACTTCTTACCGGGGCAGCTATGGATGGCTATAAGAAATCCAATACAGCTTTATCGCATTGTAAAACTAATGCCGTGAATGAATATGTGCAGATGACAGGTGAGAATTCAGTAAAAGGCCGAGTGACATCGCAGGTTTCGGATCTAAGCGAAGAGGAAGTGGATAATCTCGTAGATATGGCCGAACAGAATTTTAAAAAGAATCTTAATGGCGAGCTGGGGATACCAGTACTGAAATTGACAAAACAGGATCCTAAAACAGGCCTATGGGCGATGCAGTGCTGGTGGTTATTGAACGAGAAGAAAATTGAGCAAATTCGTGATCAAGCTGCCAAGCAAGCTATTTCGGATGCTGAAGGAGCAAGGAAAGTGGGTGAATCAATATCAGGTTTTATTAATGCCGGAACTGATGTTAAGTAACAAGTTTCTCCGCTTATTATTGGTTGCGGTATTGGCTGTATGTTCAGTCACAGCTATTGCGCAGAAATCCGATAATATAAAGCCGCGATGGATGCACTCATCCGTAATTCCATCAAATTCTACATTTGTTTATGATGTAGTTACCTCCGACGCTCCATCATTGGCAAAAGCAAGAGAGCAGGCTTTGTCATCACTGATGATACAGGCAGGTCTAGAGGGTGGTCAGACAGTGGAAACAAATGTTGACAGCTATCTTCACGAGAGCCATTCAGCCCGTAACGATAAGGAAGATCGGACCGCCGATGAGACAATTACCGTTAAGTCTACCCTCAAGGGCGAACCGGTGACTCTTACTGCAAGAAAAGTTGATGAGTACTGGGAACATATGCCTGACGGTTCATATCATCTTTCTACTCTATATGCCCGCTCTCCGGTCAATGTTACTCCCCGCTTCGATGATCTCAGGCTTACGACCAACTACGGTGGCCGGGGGCTGTGGCGGTCGGCGATCGTGCCGGGTTGGGGTCAGTTTTATAAAGGCTCTAATCTGAAGGGCGGACTGATACTGGGCGGCACGGTGTTGCTTGCCGGCGGCATAATCTATACCGAGAATATGCGTCAGGACTACATGAACAAGATCACCAAGACTCACAATACCGGTAATATCCGCTCCTATAAGAATAGTGCTGATAATTTCGCGATGGGTCGCAATGTGTGTATAGGTGCTCTCGCGGCGCTGTATGTGTATAACCTCGTGGATGCGATTGTGGCGCCGGGTGCGCGACGTGTGTTGGTGAGAAAGAATGCCAATGGCGGCGGTTACGCCCTGTTACCGTCGGTGACCTATGACGGTGGCCCTGCCATGGTGGCGCAGATAACTTTCTAAAGGCACGAATCGATGTCCGGAAGAAAATTATTGATAGCGATGATGCTGTGTGTATCGGGTAGTGGAAGCGGCCTGATACACGCGCAGTCGTCGTTTGACGAATACAAGCGGAAAGCATTCGAGCAATTCGAGCAGTTTAAGGCCGAGAAGCAGAGAGAGTTTGATGCCTACCGAGATCGTGTGAATCAGGAATATGCCGAGTATATGCGCAGCGCATGGCCTGAGTTTAAGGCGGAGCCGGCCATACCCGCGCCTCCCTCGCCCGAACCACCTGCGCCGATAGTGGTGGATCCTGACGCTGAGCCTGACGACACACCGCTGCCGTTTTCCAGCGTGACACCCGCGCCTGCTCCCATGCCCGCTCCCGAGCCGCTTATCCCCGGCGATGAGTCCGCGCCGAAGCCTATTACACCGGTGCAGCCGAAGCCGGGATTATCGTTCAGGTTCTACGGCGATACTTATAGTGTGCCGTTTGACAAGTCGCTGCGGGTTATACTCAGGAATATCGATGAGAACAGTGTGGCAGATGCGTGGCGACGCCTTTCGGCACCGGCGTCGGTGGAGCTGGTGAGAAAATGCGTGAATCTGCGTGACAGCATGCAGCTCAACGGCTGGGGTTATATCCGTCTGGTCGAGAAGATTGCCGACGCGGCATTCATGGGCAGAAAAAATGAGTCGGCACTGATGCAGATGTTTATACTCACGCAATCGGGCTACAAGGTGAGGATAGCGCGGTGCGATGACCGGCTGTTGCTGCTCGTGCCCTGCGACGAGATCATCTACAATCTCACTTACATCCCTATTTCGGGAACGCATTACTATATCACCGATCCTAAAGCTTCGTCGGGCGGCATGCACGTGTATGACAAGCAGTTTCCTAAGGAGAAAATGTTTTCTCTCGAAATCAGCCGTCAGCCACAGCTTGCCTACGAAGCCGCTCAATCGCGCCGGTTTAAATCGGCTATGAATTCAGCCATTGACCTTGACATTACGGTAAATAAAAATCTGATTGATTTTTTCAATGATTATCCGCTCAGCAATCACTGGAATATTTATGCCAAGGCGTCGCTGAGTGATGAGGTGAAATCGAAGCTCTATCCCGTGCTTCGCGAGGCCATAGAGGGTAAAAGCAAGAAAAGCGCGGCAAATGTATTGCTGCATTTCGTCCAGACCGGCTTCGAGTATATGACCGACGGAGATCAGTTTGGCATCGAGCGCCCGATGTTTCCCGACGAGAGTTTTTACTATCCCTATAATGACTGCGAGGATCGCGCGATATTGTTCTCGGTGCTCGTGCGCGAACTGCTCGGACTTGATGTAGTGCTCCTTCACTATCCGGGGCATCTGGCAACGGCGGTAAGGTTTGACGAGCCTGTCGGCGGCAATTACTTTGAAATCGACGGTGCGAAATATACAGTGTGCGATCCTACTTACATAAACTCCGATGTAGGTATGGCTATGCCCCAGTTCAAGAGTACCGGGGCAGAGATAATGAGGCTTTGAAGAAACATATGTTTCCCTGATGGCTAACTATCGGTGGTCGATGACCACCGATATATATTCTTACACCTCCAGCATCAGGGTGGCGGTGAAGCCGGTGACGGAGGGGATGACGGCGTGGCTGAGGGGGGCGATGGTGTCGGCTGAGTTGGTGGTGGCTACGCCTATCACGCGGGCGCCTGAGCAGCGGCCGGCTTCGAGTCCCTGCATCGAGTCTTCGAATACGTAGCAGCGCTCTATGTCGCGGCCTATGGCTGCGGCGGCCTTGAGGTAGCCTTCGGGGTCGGGTTTGGAGCGGGTGACCATGTCGCCGGTGATGATGGCGTCGACGTGGGCGCTGACTTCGGGGTGGCGCTTGAATAGGAGGTCCATCTTCATGTTGTCGCTGCTGGTGAAGATGGCTATGGGGATGCCGGCGGCGTGGAGTGATTCAAGCAACTCGAGCGCTCCGGGATAAAGGGGGTAGTCCATCACGTGCTCGTAGTGATGGATGGCGTCGCGCACTTCTTCGCGCACTTCTTCGGGAAACAGGGCGAGGATCAGGGCGAGGTTGGTGCCCTTGATGTCGTCGGAAAACGTAGGGCCGCCTACGTTGTATTTTCTTCCGGTTTCGGCCCAGAATATTGAGTATTGGCCTTCGGTGTCGATGAGTACGCCGTCGAGGTCAAAGAGCGCTCCGGCGGGATGGGTCAGTTGCATTGTCGGTGAAAAAATTGTCAGAGGTGTTTGCGGAAGGCGCTGCGGCGGCGGTGGAGGCGGTGGGTGAAGTATTGCCACTGTGCCTGCACGTTGGAGTTCTCCTCAAGCTCGAGGTTGCTCTCGGCATATTTCACGCCGTTGCGTATGAATTCGGGTATGAGGTCGTAGAAGAATAGCGCGTTGACGCCTTTGTTGAGGTATTCCTTGCGCACGGCGATGAGCATGAGATCGACCACGTCGTTGTGGCCTTTGAGCGCGCGCAGCAGGTGGAACCAGCCTGTGGGAAACAGGCGGCCGCGCGACTTTATGAGGGCTTTGCTGAGCGAGGGCATGGTGATGCCTACGCCGACGAGACGGTCGTTTTCGTCGACGACCACGCTGACGTATTCGAGCTTGATGAAGCCGAGATACATGTCGATGTAGTAGTCGATCTGCGCCGGGGTGAGGGGTGAGTAGCCGTAGAGATTGTCGTAGGCTTCGTTGATGAGTTCGAACAGCTCTTTGCCGTAGGCATTCTTGAGTTTGGAAGTGGAGTCGAATTTCAGCAGGCGGAGCTTGTACTTGTCCATCACTATCCGGGAGATGCGCGCCATTTTCTCGGGTATCTCCGAGGGGATGTCGATGCGGAATTCCACCCACGATGTATCGACCTTATAGCCCATGCGCTCCATGTGGACTGGGTAGTAGGGATAGTTGTAGATGGTGGCCATGGTGCCCGTCTCCTCGAATCCGGCGGTGAGCATGCCTTCGTGATCAAGGTCAGTGAAGCCCATGGGGCCTACGATTTCGTCCATGCCGCGGTCGCGTGCCCATTGCTCGGCGGCGGCAAACAGCGCGTCGACGGCATCGGCGTCGTCGATGAAGTCGACGAATCCGAAGCGGGCTTCCTTGCGGCCTGAGCGCTCGTTGACCACGCGGTTGACGATGGCAGTGATGCGTCCCACCGGCTCACCGTCGCGGTAGGCCATGAATGACTGCGCCTCACATACCTCAAATGCCGGATTTTTCTTGGGGTCGAGCGTGTTCACGTCGTCAAACACCAGCGGCGGCACATAATAGGGGTTGCCGTCGTAGAGGCTAATGCCCCACTTCACGTAGCGGCGGAGCGATGACTTGTCGGGAGATATCGGGGTAACGGTGACGGGTGATTTCATCTTACTGATTCGATTGATTCTTTGGCGTCGATGCCGCCTTCGGGGGGAGCCGGGCGGTGTGATGAGTTGAAGTAGAGCAGTACCGCTATCATGGCGAGGAGAAACACTACCACGGCGGTGTAGAGGGGTGAGGTGCGACGGCTTGCGAGGGCAAGACGCAGGGCGGGTATGTCGGCGTAGCGGCGGCGCGGGTCGGGGTCGGCACATTTGCGGGCGATCTGTGTCAGATCGTCAAACTGACCCTGCTCTTCCTCCGGGAGTGCCGCAATTGCCTCGAGAACCACTTCGCCGTAGTGCTTCATGTCATCCTTGGCCGCGGCAGGCGAGAGATGGGATTTCTGGTCGAAACCCACGTCGATGAGCTTGAGATTGCCTATCTGGTCGGTGAAGATGATGCGGCCTGTGGTGATGGGATGGTGCACGAGATGATTGGTCTGTATATAGTCGAGCGCTTCCACGAGCTGATGACGGAGCTTTTCCACGTGACCCGGAGTAACCTTGCGCTCGCGAATCAGCTTTTCGAGCGACGAGCCATATACGTCGTCGGTGATGATACAGCGTCCCAGTCCCGGCACTTCCTCGAGATCGTTGATCATGATTATGTGGGGATGGGCGAGATTGTATCGCACGTCAAATTCCTTCTCGAGCATCTCGATGTACTCGGGAATCTCTTTAAGCTCTGGGCGGAGAGTCTTGAGCATCACCCATTTGCCGTATTTGCGGGCGGTGTAGACGTGGTAAAATTCCTCGTCCCATTCGGGCAGGTGCTCTATCTCGGTCCATTTTTCGGACTGTGAGGTGTGGGCTGTCATGGGCGGTGATGATCAGAAATAGTTATACACATACGGAACCGGATTGCCTTGATCATAGAGATACAGCGAATATCCCTGCACGATCCAAGAGTAGTACCATACGTCGCCGTTGCGGAAATATATAGTCAGACCCGGACCGTCGGCTTCCCACGCGAAATAGTACCAGTCATTTCCCCAGTAATCTTCCACATAGTACTGTCCGGTGCCGTCGGGATAGAAATAGAAGCAGTTGTAGTCGACGCCTGCGGGTGCCACCAGCTCCCAGTTTCCTACCAAGGGATGATTGTAGTAATTGTCTTCTTCACATGAAGTCACCGCCAGACATGCCATAATGGCGGCTATCATGACCGTGACGCTACGCAGATGCTTGTTAATGATTCTCATGCCTGTAGAAATGAATTTTTACAAAGGTACTACAAAATCCGAAATACAACGCAATTCCGCCGCAGACTTTTGCATACATGTAATAAAAAAAGAATGAGTAAATGTCAAAGAACCGAAGTTCTAATAATTTACTCATTCTCCTCTCTCCTCAGCGGTGCGGACGGGACTCGAACCCGCGACCCCCTGCGTGACAGGCAGGTATTCTAACCAGCTGAACTACCGCACCTTTTCTCTCTCGTGAGAGGCATCGGTTGTTTCCGTTTTGCGAGTGCAAAGTTAACGCGCAATTTGCATCCGTGCAAATATTTTGGCGAAAAAATGAAAATTTTTTTAATTTTCAGTGATATCGTCCATAAATTGGTCTGTTATTCCTCATCAGGCCGACCACGGCGTGAGCGTGGCAATGAGTGTCCGAGCAGACGGCGGCGCATGCGGTCGAGACCGCGCATGACCTCCTTGGCGCGTATCCACAGGCGTCCCGGCGTGGTGACGGTGTCGGCCAGCATCGTATCGGCGATGGTGAGCGTAGGCTCTGTGCCGAATTGCTCGGGATATAGTATGATGATGTTGTGACGCGAGAAATACCGGTGCAGAAACGCGGGAATGGAATCCATGTCGGAGCTGAAGGAGAGTGAACTCCGTCGGGCACTGACGACGATAAAAAGGTCATCGTCGAGCACCTCGCGCGACTGTATCACGAAATCGTCGTAGGTCTCCATCGTCTCAAATTCCACTCTCAGTTCTATGCGGGCGCGGTGAAGCACGGTGGTGATGAGCGGAGCCGCGTCGGGCGAGCAGTGGAATATCACCCGGCAGCCGAGCTGGCGCCCTATGTTGCCCACGGCTTCGACCCAGCGGCGGAAACCTGTCTCGTATTGCGCCTTGGGGGGTACGGTCACTATGATACGCGTGACCGTGTTGACGGGGATAAACAGACGGGTTATCACCACCATCCGGTCAGTGGCGATAAGCAGCTGCTCGATCTTGTCGCCCATGAAAGTGTCGATGACACCCACGCGGCGGTGCAGTCCTATGAACACCTCTGAGATATCACGCTCGGCCATTGTGTTGACCACGCCGTCAATGAAATTGTTGTCGACGCGCTCTATGGGGGTAAGTGTGTTTTCGACCGCGGCGGCGGCTTTTTCGGCAAGTTCGAGAGTGCGTCGCCCTATTTCGCGCGACGATGAGGAATTGTCGGTCCTCACGTGTAGCGCACACAGCTGTGTCTCGGGGCCGCTGAGCGACGGGTCGCGCGACAGTATGGCGAGATCCACGAGACCCGGGGCCGTGAGAGGGTTGGCTACAGAGACAAGAGTGCGGGGCACGGGCGACTCGCGGCGCGTAGTGTCATCGTCGGTCGCCTCGATGATGCGCAGACGCATGCGGGTGGCCGCGCTCTCCGTGCCGAGCGACGATACGGTACACGTGATCAGTATCATTATCACCGTACCGTTGAGGATTTCCACGCTCAGAAGGTTCATGCTGTAGCCGATCGTGACCACCGCGAGAGCCACGGCCGTGTGGGCGTTGCTCAGCTGGAATATTATGGAGCGGGCCAGCCGGTCCATCCCGAAAGTCTTCTGAGTGGCAAGCGCGGCAAGCCACTTGGTAGCCATGGCTATTACGGTCATCACTCCCGCCACATAGAGCGTAGACCATCCGGCCACCACCACATGGAGGTCTATGAGCATGCCCACGCCTATGAGGAAGTAGGGTATGAAGATGGCGTTGCCCACAAACTCGAGCCTTCCCATGAGCGGCGACCGGGCAGGTATGTAGCGGTTGAGCACCAGTCCGGCAAAGAAGGCGCCGAATACACCTTCAAGACCGATCCATTTGGCTGTTGCAGCCGAGAGAAACACCATCACGAGCACGTAAATAAATTGCGGCACGGGCTCGCGGTAGTTCTTGAAAAACCACCGGGTGATGCGGGGATATATGTAGATTATTCCTATGCAGAACGCTATCAGAGCTCCCAGTATCGGGAACAACGAGCTTATCGAACCTTCGCGCTCCACACCCAGCACCCCCGCGAGCACTATGAGCGAACCGAGCACGGCCACTATGGTTCCGGCTATCGCTATCACCACGGGCGGAGTCTTGGTAAGCCCGAAGCGCGATACTATAGGATAGGCAATGAGTGTGTGGGCGGCAAACACCGAGCCGAGAAGCGCGCCCGTGAGCAGCGACATGCCGAAGCATATCATAGCCGCGGCAGCGCCCGCCACAAGCGGAATCAGAAACGTGTAGGCACCAAACACAAGCCCCTTGGTGAGGTTTTTCTTCAGGTGATACATGTCGATCTCAATGCCGGCGAGAAACATGAGATAGAACAGTCCCACCTGACCGAATATCTCGAAACTCATGTCGCGGTCGAGGAGATTGAAGCCGTGGGGACCCACTGCCACGCCGGCGATGATGAGACTGATCACATTGGGTATCTTAAGCCGTCCCAGCAGCAGCGGAGCCAACAGAATGATGGCCATCACTGTGAGGAAAATCGGTATGGGCTGGGATATGAGGGGCATGGCTTAAAGAGATATCAGAAGGGTTTGCGGTATTTATCGTCGGCGTCGTCGCGGAGTATCGACAGGTAAGATGCGTAGCGTGACTGCGATATGCGGTGGTCGTCGACCGCCTCGAGCACAGCGCAACCCGGCTCGTGGGTATGCGTGCAGTTGCCGTAGCGGCAGCCGTCCGACTCGCGGAATATTTCGGGGAAGAAATGCCCCACCTCATATTTGTCAAACTCCAGCGTGCCGAAACCTTTCACTCCCGGGGTGTCGATGATAAATGAGCCGGGCGTGAGACCGGGCACCTCAAACATCTCGGAGAACGTGGTGGTGTGCATGCCTGTGTCGTGGGTGAGCGATATCTCGCCTGTAGCAAGGTCGAGGCCGGGAATGATATCGTTGATGAGCGTGGATTTACCCACACCCGAGTTGCCCGACAGGAGCGTGATGCGGCCGTCGAGCATGGCGCGGAACTCGTCGACACCTTCGCCCGTGGCGGCCGAAAGCTGTATCACCTTGTAGCCTATCGAGCGGTAGAGATGACTGACGGCTTCGAGCAGTTCGCGGTCGTCGGGTTCGGTGAGAAGGTCAATCTTGTTTATCACCACTATAGCCGGCACGCGATAAGCCTCCGACGTGGCAAGAAAGCGGTCGATGAACGTGGTGGAGGTGGTGGGATGCGAGAGCGTGACTATCAGTGCCGTCTGGTCGAGGTTGGCGGCTATGATGTGGGCCTGCTTGGAGAGATTTGACGCGCGGCGTATTATGTAGTTCTTCCGCGGCTCTATGGCGGTGATATAAGCCTCGCCGCTACCGGTGATGGGTGAAATTTCCACGCGGTCACCCACGGCCACGGGATTGGTGGTGCGGATACCCTTGATGCGGAAATTACCCTTGACCTTGCAGGGTATTGCGTTGCCCTCAGGTGTAAGTACGATATATGACGAGCCTGTATTTCTGATTACTAATCCGTTCATTTGTGGCGCGATGAATTTTTCCGGTCGGTTGATAAGAATGGTGCGGCGCGGCGGGGATCCAAGCCGAAAGCTATCGCCTGACGGGCGTCGGCCTCGGCATCGTCGGGGCGGTAGCGCAGTTTGTTGAGCGCCGCGCGGTATATGTAAAGTTCGGGGTCGGTGGGATCAAGTGCGAGCCCCTGCGAAATATCCTCGGCGGCCTCGGGCAGCCGGTCGGTCATAAGATAGCACATGGCGCGCGCCGAGTAAAATTCAGGCTGCGGGTTCACCTTTATCACTTCGGAATAATGCGGTATGGCCTCCTCAAAATCGCCGTCGGCCGAAAGCATCGCCGCCCGCAGAGTGTGGCGCTCCTGCGAGTCAGGGGCTATTGTGTCGAGAGCGGCGGCATCGGCGCGGGCTTTGTCGACCATTCCCTTGCGCAGCATAAGCAGGGCACGCTGATAGCGGGGACGCGCCTGTGAAGGGTCGAGGTCAAGAATCATGTCGTAGACCTCGAGAGCCTCATCGGTACGCCCGAGCGAAGTCAGCACGTTGGCACGGTTGGCCATTATCACTGTCGACCGCGGGGATATGCGCGCGGCATCGTCGAGCGTGGCAAGCGCCAGCGAGTCGAGGCCGCGGTAGTGGCGTATCATGCCGAGATTGGAAAGAAGCAACACATTGGCCGGGTCAGCGGGACGCGCGCTGATGGCAAGCACCAGCAGCGAGTCGGCACGGTCCCATTCCTGACGGTCGATGGCCGCGAAAGCGCTGTCGGCCTCGAGCGATGTCACGAGTACCTGAGCCGGGGCGCCGAGGGCGGCGGCAAGCATCAGCAGGATGAGTGTGATTTGCTTCATATCGAATTGGCGCGGAATTCACGCGGCGACTTGCCGGTGTGGTGCTTGAAATATTTTCCGAAAAAAGACTGGTTGGAGAAATTGAGCGCGAGGCTTATCTCCTGAATCGTAAGTCCCGACGAGCGCAGCATGTTCTTGGCCTCGAGCACCACGCGGTAGTCGATCCACTCGCCGGCCGTCTTGCCCGATATTTCCTTGAGCACAGCCGAGAGGTGCTTGGGGGTGACGCAAAGTTTCTGGGCATAAAACAATACTGACCTCTCGCTGCGGTAGTTTTGCTCCACAAGATCGATAAACGTGCCCATCATCTCCTCGCGGCGCGAGCGGCGGTGGGTTTCGGTGCCGGTGTGGAGGGTGTAGATGCCGAGAGTCTCGTAAAACAGCAGCTGCAGCAGCGCGTTGACAGCCATGTCGTGAAACGGGCGCTCGCGTTCCGCCAGCTTTGTGGTGAGAATCGAGCATATCGACGACAGCGACATCACTTCGTCGGGTTTCAGCTCTATTACAGGATTATTCATGAAATAGAGCGAATAAGGTACCAGATATTTCATCGACGGCAGAAGCCGGTGCAGCTTCTCCTCGTGGACGAGTATGAAGAAGCCCTCGAAGTCTGGCGACTCCACACATTCATCTACCGTGTGCCCCGGGCGGAGCACCATTATGGAGTAGGGTGAGAGAGAGCGTGACGTAAGGTCTATGCGGGCTGAAATCGAACCTCTGACGCACACGACGAGCAGCATCCATTCAAGCCGACATGGAAATTTTACAAAAGAAATATCGTTGAGAGAGCGGAACACCGAAATATTCTCGCTGATCAGAGCCTTGTTCATGAGAGGTCGTAGTGTTATAGACCACAAAGATATAAAAAAATCACCAAAAAGTCAGCAAAAATGACCAATTATGGGTGAATATATTACGAAAAGCCACGGCTCTTTCATTTAAGATTTGCACGCAAACTCAAAGATAGTGCTATTTTATAGAGGGAAGCATGTAGTTCTAAG
>JAIDUB010000122.1 GCA_029060405.1 Duncaniella sp.
TCAACCGTGCAAATTTTTCGGTGATTTTTAACTCGGTTTAACATTCGGGCGGCGAACCTTTCGGCCATCCGCTTGTTATCAACCCTCATTTCAATCAGGTAATCCTGCGATCACCGCCCTTCCTCCGAAAAGCGAGTGCAAAGGTAGAAACTTTTTCTTTTCCCACCAAATCCGAATAAATAATTTAACGAATTTTAAGATTACAGATTACTGCAGACACTTGACCTCCCGGGGGCATGCTTGGATAGAAGTTCACGACATATGTATTCATGCCATCTCTCCATTCACATTATATATGTGGCAATCCTCTATCGCAAACAAGCGAGTAGCCGTGGCTATAACATCTTGAGCCGCAACCGACGGGTCAAACAAGTGCATGGTGGTAAACAGGCGCACCGTATTATCGGAAATAGCCGTGCGGGGCGAATCGGATGTGGGAGTGGCGAAGGCACCGGCTGCGTCGCGCAATACAGGCATACCTTCGATATTTATCGGTCCGCGGCCTATACCCTCGTAGGGCTCACCGGCCTGTCCGATGCCAACGGTTATAGCGTCACCCTCGATTTTATCAAGGTCGAAACAGCCCACAGAACAACCGGTGGACAATGACAGTATATTACCGAGATCCACCACATTATTGACCGAATACAATCCCAGCCCGCGCACTATACGCCTCATAAGCTGCTCCTGCGACGGGCGGTATCGGTTGGGATCCTTGCCACAAAGCTTATAGGCGCGACGCGTAGCCGCGACAGCGGGAATCTTATTGATATCAGCCAACGCAACATTTGCAGCGATTTTCGCCGCAAGAGCTTCCATCTCAGCCCTGATCTCACTGGAGGCGTCGGCGACCTTGACAGGCGCCGAGAATGTAACGATACGGTAATCGGGAAGAAGCCCGGCAAAATGCGGATCTATCTTAACAACGGGAGCATTCACTTTCAATAGCGGATTAAACGGTGATTACATATATAGATGTTACCCGAAACAGGATACCTGACCTCGCGCCCCATTAGGTCAAAATATTTTCCGGCAGTCACGTCGGAAGCCTCTATCTCATCCAAGCCCGACTGCTGTTCAAGATAAATTGCAAGCGCATGCACCTCAGCGGCACCCCACAGCCAGCACCCCACACCGAAATCCTCGAAATCAGGATCGGTATCATATGTAATGGGCGCGCCGTCCTCGGGGCGTGACCCGGTGCCTTGTATATATCCGATCTTACCGTCGGGATGACACGCAGCGGCCATTGCATCCCAACCGGCAACTACTGCCGAAAGATACTCCTCGGCCGGAAGAATGCCCGTGCGTATTCCCCATGCCATACCGCCTACGAAAAGCGATGTACCCGTGATTTCAGGACCTGTGCTGCCGACGGGGCCGAATTTAGTAGGGGCATGAAGGCTTACACCCCATTAGCCTTCGGATTTCTGGCATTCCTTCAGCGCGCGGC
>JAIDUB010000123.1 GCA_029060405.1 Duncaniella sp.
AGACTCGAACGCAGTAGAATCAGCGTTCGAGCCTTGATTTTTTGCCATCTTCAAGTTTTATCGGACAGCAATAATTGATAAAGGAAATTTATTTCTTTTTTATCGCTTCGTCGCGACGGTTAATAGCCTCCACGATACGGTCGGCTATATGATCTATCTCACCTGTTCCCTCGATTGATTCATAGCGTCCGTTGCCGAGATAGAAATCCTTAAGAGGAGAGGTGGATGAATGATACACCTGCAGACGCTCGTTGATGGTCTCAAGGTTATCGTCGGCGCGACCTGATTCCTTACCGCGGTTGATAAGTCGGTCTATAAGCTGATCATCAGGGACTTCCAGACCTATCACCGAATGTACTTTTTCACCACGCTCCTCAAGAATACGGTCGAGAGCCTCGGCCTGAGGAATTGTACGGGGAAAACCGTCGAAAATGAACCCCTTAGCATCAGGATGCGCATCGATTTCATCGGCGAGCATCTCTGTCACGAGGTCATCGGGAATAAGGTGGCCTTTCGATATATATTTGTCGGCTATTTTACCGAGTTCGGTACCCTTTGCGATATTATCGCGAAGAATCTGACCTGTAGAAATATGAGTGAGACCGTAGCGGGAAATAAGCTTGTCGCTCTGGGTACCCTTGCCACTGCCCGGGGCACCGAAAATTACAAGATTAAACATGCTCTGATTATATCAAAACTAAAATAATTATTCTTTTACAGAGTAAATATCAAGGAGATTGCGTGCGAGGCCGTCAATATCGAGTCCGTAGCCGATTATGAATTTCTTGGGGATATTGAAGCCTACATAGTCGGGGGTGAAATCGTGCTGGAGAGCTTCGGGCTTGAAGAGAAGCGTAGCCACCGCTATTGAAGCAGGCTCGAGCGCCTTCACCTTCTCCACGAGATTTACAATAGTGTGACCGGTATCCACTATATCCTCCACCAGAATAATGTCACGGCCCTTGGCATCGCCGCCTAAGCCGAGCACTTCCTTGACCACGCCTGTGGAAGATGTGCCCTCGTAGCTCTTGAGACGGATAAAAGTAATCTCGGCATCGATGTCGAGCCGGCGGAAAAGATCGGCCGCAAACGGAAAAGCGCCATTAAGCACACACACCACCAGCGGCTTTTTGTCTTTATATCGCTCGGATATTTCCGACGCGATCTCATCGACGCGCTTCATGATGGCGGAATTTTCGATATAGGGCACAAAGGTCATTCCCTGATATACCTTCTGTTTCATATCTGCTTGAAATGTAAAATTTGGGGGCAAAATTACAAAAAAATTTTTACATGCGCGCATTTTTATTCCGTTTGTTGATTATCTTTGCTCAAAAATTTTCGGTACAAATGTCACGTCTTATAATCACCTTAATCCTTATATGCCATATCATCTCCCCCGTGAATGCTCACGGCGAAGACGAGCTAACCCGCGATGACCTTATTCGGGAGCTTGAGCGGCTCGACAGCGAGCTTCAGAATCGCGAAGCATATCTCAATCACAGGCGCAAATGCATCGACTCACTTGCCGGGTTGGCCGGTGACTCATCGCTATATCCCGCCGCACGCGCCGAAGCGATGCTCAATCTCGGCGACGCCCTCAATTCGTTTGACTCGGAATGGGCGTTGAAAATCTACAATGAAGGTTATCGGTTGGCCATTGACAGCAGCCTGTCACCTGCCGATGAGAAATTTCAGCTGCGCATAGCCACTTTCCTGCCACTGAGCGGTTACATAGAGGAAGCGATTGCCCGATACAATTCCATCGATACCACCGGCATGTCAACCGAAAGGAAGATTGAGTATTTCGATGCCGGACGCCAGATGTACAGCTATATATCCGCATTTTATTCATCGCGGCCCGAAGAGAGCGAAAGGTATATGCTACTGTCGCGCCAAGCTCAGAAAGAACTGCTGCCGCTGCTTGACCCCGCCACCGACAAATACAAACTCAACCTCGGTGAATACTATTTTTTTGAAAACAAGCACGCCAAGGCCGAAGCCGTACTTACCGAACTGATCCACAACCTTGACGAATCAGACAATAAATATGCGCGCGCCTGCCATATGCTCGCTTATATAGCCAAGCCCAAAGGTAAAAATCTCGAACATATATATCTTCTCACCCGCTCGGCAATAGCAGATACAAAAGCGGCCACACGCGAAGTGGCATCGCTTCAGGAGCTGGGAAGCGCATTGTTTTACTACCACGATGTCGAGAGAGCCCACGACTATTTGT
>JAIDUB010000124.1 GCA_029060405.1 Duncaniella sp.
TTTTTTTTTCACGCCGAACACGGCCACCGAGATTCCTGAGCGTCTCGTGGGCTCGGAGAGGGGGATACGCGACAGGGGTTAGGTTATAGGTTTTAGGGAGTAGGTGTGGGGGAGGGTAAATGAGGGCTGGAAGCCCAATGTTGTAATTAACCGCGGGTGTGAGCCCGCGGACAAGCCTCCTAACATCATCAGAGCTGCGGAGCTGCGACGTCGTAATACCGTCAAATCATATCTCGATCATCAGGCTCTATACCGGCGTGACGATACAATTCATTCAGCTCATCTGAAAAATTATGTCCTAAATGATGCATTTCCTGATTAATTATATATCTGCGCACGTCATCGACTCTGTCGGGCGATACACTACATGCAAAGTATCCCCGTGCCCAGCCTTTGAAATTTTTGTATCGTAAATCTGTTGACATCCACCCACTTGAAAGAGACTTTACACTTTGCATTAGTTTTGATAATGAGACAGTAGGGGATATATTTATGAGCATATGAATATGATTTTGAATACCACCTATCCGTATCAGATTGGTTGATGCATCTTTCAATACTTTCCATATGTATCTGTACAGATCTTCTTTATATTGGAGAGGGATCGACAACTCTCTACCTTTGGTGCAGAATACGATATGATAATATAGGGCTACTTTACTCATGTTATTATACGTTCATTTTTGCAAATATAAGACATCTCAGCGAGATATACAACATCGCAGCTCCGCAGCTCCGGGGGGACTACTCACCTCACCGCGGGCTTGCACCCGCGGTTAATTACAACATTGGGCTTCCAGCCCTTATTTACCGACACCACTCCTGCCACCTATCACCTAATCCCTATGACCTAATCCCTATCACCTAATCCCTATGACCTAATCCCTACCACCTAATCCCTATCACCTAATCCCTACCACCTAATCCCTATGACCTAATTCCTACCACCTCCCACCTCTCCGGTAATCAGTGGCATGGTTTTTGCTGATTTTTTATTATCTTTGTCATCATGTAAAAAAGTTATGGACACAATAAATAATATAGATATAGAGGTGCGCGGGTATCTGAATGCGCGGCGGGTGTATGAGGCTGCGGAGATGCTGCGTAATGCTGCCCTTGCCGCGGGTGCTCACCGGGCGCTCGACAGCGTGGCCCGCGCCGAGGAAAATTATGAGTTGCTGTCGCGGTATGCACTCGACGGGGTCGATGATCCGCAGCGGCAGCGGTTGCTCGATGATATCAAGGCTCAGCTTTATGCTACGGCGCTTGAAATCAAGCGTGAGAGATTGTTGCCGACCGAGTCGTCGCTGTATTTCTCGACGGTGCGCACTCTTGAGCGGCGGCGCGATGCCGAGTCGCTCGGGGGGCTGATGGCCGAGTACCGGCGCGTGACGGGCGATATTTCACTGGCCACGCTTGCAGGTGACGTGCCCACCGGACTCGTGAGCCGTCGCGAGGCGCTTGAGAGTGCGCTGTTCATGCACGTGTGGACGGCTTATCCGCTGCGTGCCGAGGCGTCGGGGCTGATACGCGAGGCGATAGCCGACGCCACGCTGCCGGTGTATTTCAAGGAGATGCTGACAGGGGCTGTGTTCATGGGGCTCGACTCGTGGCCCGACGAGGCGCGGGTGGTGCTCCTTGCCGATATTTATGCCGAGGCTGAGAATGAGCGGGTGCAGATGCGCGCGCTGACGTCGCTGCTGCTCGGGCTGTGGATTCACGGCGACGCGCTTTATTCGAGCCGCACGGCCAATCGCCTCGCGGCGCTGCGCGACACGCGGCCTGACGTGGATGCCGACCTTCGCGACGTGCTGATGCAGATTATCCGCACGCGCGACACTGACCGCGTGACGCGGAAGATTACCGACGAGGTTATTCCCGAGATGATGAAGCTGCGCCCCGATATCGAGAAAAACCTGCGCTCAAATCCCGAGGGGATGATTGACCCCGAGGCCAATCCCGAGTGGGAGGAGATGCTCGAAAAGAGCGGCGTGGCCTCACGCCTGCGCGAACTTCAGGAGATGCAGGAGGAGGGTGCCGACGTGATGATGAGCACTTTCGGCAATCTGAAGACTTTCCCGTGGTTCAACGATATATCACATTGGTTCACACCGTTTCACTCGGGTGTGAGCCACTTTGCCGGCGATGCCATGGCGGCTGCCATAGAGTCGACTCCGCTTTTCTGTGACAACGACAAGTATTCCTTCATGCTGTCGATAGGTCACATTCCCGCCGCCCAGCGGCAGATGCTCGAGGGGCAGATAGGAGCGTTTTCGGCGCAGATGGGCATGATGGCCGCGGGCGACGCTTCGACGGCGCGCGACCGCCGCAGCATAATAGCGCGCAACTTTACGCGCGACCTTTACCGGTTTTTCAAGCTGTTTCGACGGAAGGGCGAATTTACCGATCCGTTCCGCAGTCCGGTCAATCCGCTGCGGGTGCCGCTGCTTGGCGATGCGCTCGTCAATGCCGACCTGCTCAGCCTCATAGGGGAATTTTACTTCAAAAACCGCTATTGGGCCGAGGCTGCCGACATGCTGGGCAATCTCGCCACGCTTACAGCCCCCACCATACCGCTTCTTCAGAAGACGGGCTATGCCTTTCAGCAACTCAAGCAGTGGGATAATGCTCTGGAGGCTTACCGCCGTGCCGAGATGCTCGGCGACACGTCGAGATGGATAATGCGCCGTATGGCGGCCACGCTCCGCGCCACGGGGCGCTATGAGGAAGCGCTCGAGTATCTGAAGCGTATCGAGGCCGAGGAACCCGATGACCTGAAGCTGGCGCTGACCACGGGGCGCACGCTGATGAAACTGCGCCGCTATGACGAGGCTCTGAAGTATTTCTATAAGGTGGATTATCTCACTCCGGGCAAGGCCGACAGGTATATATCGTGGGCTCTGTTTATGACGGGTAATTATGAGAAGGCTGCCGCGGTTATGGCCAAGATACTTGCCGACGACGCTTTGACGGTCAACGACCGCCTCAACGCCGGGCATCTTTCGCTCGTGACGGGCGACCGCCGCGCCGCCGCCGCACATTATGCCGCCGCGATTTCGGCCCTTGATTTTGATTTCGACCGGTTTATGATACAGTTTGCCGCCGACCGCGATGTGCTTCGCGACAAGGGTGTCGATGCCGAGACCGAAGGCCTGGTGCTTGATGAGGCGCGGCGTCTGAGCCGCAATAGGATTCATGATTCATGAATCATGAATCATTAATTATAAAAGTGATGAAATTTTTTTTAACCGCAATCAGTCTGTTTATTGCAACCATGACACAAGCTCACACCAATCCGTTTTTTGCCGAGTATACGGGTACTCCCCACGGCACCGTGCCTTTCGGCGTGATAACTAATGCCGACTATGAGCCGGCAATCGACGCCGGCATCGCTGCCGCTCTTGCCGAGATAGACGTTATCACGGCCAATCCCGAGGAGCCGACTTTTGAAAATACCATCGTGGCGCTCGAGCATTCGGGCAAGCAGCTCGACAGGGTTCTTAACGTGTTTTATCCGCTGCTCTCGGCTCTAAGTGACGACGAGATGATGGAGATATCGATGCGCGTGAGTCCGAAACTGAGCGATTACTCCACATCGGTGTCGCTCAACGAGAAGCTGTGGAAGCGCATCAAGGCCGTGTGGGACAAGCGTGACAGCCTCGATCTCGACCCCGAGGACACCATGCTGCTCACCACTACCTACGAGTCGTTTGCCCGCAACGGCGCGCTGCTTCAGGGCGAAGACCGCGAGACTTACCGCCGCCTGTCGTCGCGGCTGAGTGAGCTGACCACAAAATTCGGCCAGAATGTGCTCAAGGAGCTCAATACCTACGAGATATGGCTCACGGCCGACGACCTCGCCGGACTGCCCGAGAGCTCGGTGGAGGCAGCCGCACTGGCCGCACGGCAGAAAGGCTGCGAGGGCGAGTATCTGTTCACGCTCGACCAGCCGGTCTACACCGCTTTCCTGAAATATTCATCGCGCCCTGACCTGCGCGAGCGTATGTGGCGTCTCTACAACGCCCGTAACACCAAGGGGGAATATTCCAATGTGGAAGTGCTCAAGGAAATTACCGCTACCCGACTGGCGATAGCCCGTCTGCTCGGCTTCAATACATATGCCGACTACTCGCTGCAGCGCACCATGGCAGGGTCGCCCGACAAGGTGATGGATCTGCTCACCTCGCTGCGCGATGCCTACCGCCCCGCACTGACTCGCGAACTTGAAGAGCTGACGGCATTCGCTTCGAAGACCGAGGGTCGCCCCGTGACGGTGAATCCGTGGGACTACACATATTATGCCAATAAACTGAAAAATCAGAAATATGCCTACGACGAGGAGCAGCTCCGTCCATATTTCGAGCTGTCAAATGTGGTGAACGGAGTATTCGGCCTCGCCACCAAGCTCTATGGCCTGACCTTTAAGGAAAACAAGGATATCCCCGTGTATCATCCCGATGTGAAAGCCTATGAGGTGCTTGACCGTGACGGTTCATATCTGGGAGTGATCTATACCGACTTCTTCCCCCGCGACAGCAAGCGCCCGGGTGCATGGATGACTGATTTCAAGCCTCAGTATATCGATGAAAATGGCGAAAACTCGCGTCCTCACGTATCGATAGTGATGAATTTCACCAAGCCCACCGAGTCAAAGCCGTCGCTGCTCACCCCATATGAGGTGGAGACATTCCTGCATGAGTTCGGCCACTCGCTCCACGGGCTGCTGGCCTCGACGAAATATGCCTCGCTGTCGGGTACAAACGTGTATCGTGACTTTGTGGAGCTCCCATCGCAGTTCAACGAGAATTATCTGACACAGCGAGAGTTTCTCGACGGATTCGCCCGCCACTATCTTACCGGTGAGCCTATCCCCGCCGCTGAGGTCGAGAAGATAATCGCGTCGGCGCAATTCGGCGCGGCCTATGCCTGCATGCGTCAGCTCAACTTCGGTCTCACCGACATGGCATGGCACATGATAGAGGCTCCGGTGGAAGATGCCGAGGCATTTGAGAAGCAGGCCGGAGAGTCGGTGAAGATATTCGAGCCTGTCGACGGCATGATGATGTCGCCCCAGTTCTCCCACATCTTCTCGGGCGGCTATGCGGCCGGTTATTACAGCTACAAATGGGCCGAAGTGCTCGATGCCGATGCCTTCGCATACTTTGAGGAAAACGGAATTTTTGATCCGGAGACAGCCGAGAAGTTCCGTACCAATGTGCTGATGAAGGGCGGTACGGAAAATCCCGCCGAACTTTACCGCCGTTTCCGCGGTCAGGATCCCACCATCGACGCGCTGCTTATCCGCGACGGCATCAAGAAGCCCGAGAGCAAGAAGCTCCCGATACCGATGGATAAATAATCTGTAGAATCTTTCTTCCATTTGAAGCAGGAATGACTGATATTATTAGAATTGAGGAAGTAAAAAAAGCTATCGTGCCGTTAAGGGGCATTGATGTAATTCCCGATTTCCTTGTAGCGAGCCTGTATGGCGTTAAAACCAAGGAGATTAATCAGGCGGTAAAGAATAATCCTGAGAAATTTCCTGATGGCTTTATACTGGAATGCACTGCTGAAGAGAAGGTTGAACTGGTCAAAATTTTTGACCGGTTCAACCTTAAACACTCTTCGGCAAAAATTAAAGCATTTACAGAAAAAGGCCTCTACATGTTAGCTACCATCTTGAAGAGTCCCATAGCCACGCTGACTACTTTAGCGATTGTAAATACATTTGCCGAGGTAAGAGAATTAAAGCGAAAACTTATGGAGATACATGATTCTACCTCGCAGAAAGAAAAGAAAATCGGTATGGGTAGAATAGGAGAAATTCTGGCCGACATCATAATGCCGGAAATGGAAACAACTGAAACTCAATCAACGCTTGAATTCAATTTCGTGTTTGGAAAGCTAAAACATTCGGTCACCCGACAGCGGAAGAATGAAAATACGGAGATAATCCTTCGGGAGAAAGTGGGATTTGCCAAAAGATTGATTTCGAGAGGCTTCAATGAATCGGACGTATTGGAACTTGCCGGATTAACCGACGATGAGGTTAAGAGGCTGAGTAACTAAAATAAATCACGCCCGCGGCTGAGAGCTGCGGGCGTGATTTTTATAGTTCGCCCGACATGGGCATAATCTAACGGGTGCAAGTCCCGAGCGCGCCCCGATAGCGGGAAGCGCAT
>JAIDUB010000013.1 GCA_029060405.1 Duncaniella sp.
GTACGCAAATAATCAGACGAAAAACTTCCTCCGAACTTGCTCCCACATACTTGATGGGACTTTTTCAGTGCCCTCCCTGTGAAGCGCCCCTACAGGATATGCGGGCGATAAAAACAGGGACGCAGCATATACTGTATCCCTGTAGTCGTGGGGCGGGTGGGGCGAGTGTATCAACACAAGCGATGGCTTGAACGATGTCGATAACCCTTCGTTTTCCGGTCAAGAGCTAAATCAGCCTCCGAGCAGTCAAGCCATCAACGGCTAAGTGTGTTTTGGAAAACAGGTCATTGTAATGAGCCAAAGGCTTACTGAAAAATTACCGCGTTTTACGGCGGCTCAAAATTTCTTGCGAGTAATGATACACCGCCCTCATCCCTGCGGGCGACGGTGGCCATAATCCGGCACCGTCTGATCCCTACCTCACGACTTTGATTTACCGAGTTGCGATACCGTTTGGTAAATATCGCGCAGCGACTCGGGTATGCGTATACGCATAGCGGCTATTTCTTGGCATCGGCTGCAGATATGTTCGGCCAGACGGGCCTCTACAATGTTGCACTGGGCTGCCCAGTCGCTCATCTCTTGCGAGAATTTGGTTCTCGCTGCAAGTTCCGATTCTTCCACGGCTTTTTTACACTCGTGTTTCATGGCGTTGAGCTGCGACTGCACGTCGCGATACTGCGCCTGAAGTGAAAAATACACGTCCTCCACCACTTGAGAATCTACCGTGGGCTGGTAGGTAAATATGAGCGTATCGCGTCCCTTACCCTCCACTTCATGAGGTTTCTTGCCCTTAGCCTGCAACTGTTGGCGCGCTTCGGCCAGTTCTCCCCCCGGGTGTATGGCTTTGCCGAGAGTCGACGCAAGAGCTTCAAGCGTGTAATAGCGACAACGCTCGTCGATTGACTTGGATGCGTAATAGTCATCTTCGGTCAAATAGTAGCCGAGGTGAGGTTCTTTTTCAAGATCTAAGCCGCATTCTCCGGCATAATCTTCAAAGTTCAGTTGTCTTACTTTGCTGAGCAATCTTTCCTTGGCTTTAATAGCCTCGCGAAGCCACGCTATAAGTGATTTTGCCTGGGCGACGCGTTTCAGTAGCTCAGGAATTTTTTCCACTTCCGCATTATCGGCTCCCTTATTGAGAACATTTGGTTTTTCTCCGCTTATGAGGGTGACAGTAGTGGAATATAGTGTGATTTCCTTAAGTGAAGTTTCTATTTCACTTACCATCTCCTTTGCCAGATTGGCGATGTGATTTGCTGAAGTAGATGTCAGACCTTTTCCGTCGGCATCAAAAAATATCATGTCTTTTTCCATAGCATTTTTATGTTTACGATGCAAAATTATATACCCGTTGCGCAACGTATCTGCGCACAATAAAAAAAGTTGAAATAAAAAGAAAAAAGCGCTCGGCGACAGCGCGATAACAAATCGCGGGAGTGATACATGGCATAATCAAGAGCCGCGGAGCGGTGATGTTGTCAAATCCGCCCACACAACACCGCCGCTCCGCGGCTTTATTTAATAGATTGAATTGCAATCCTGTAGGGGCGCTCCATGGAGCGCCCGGCCGGACAAAAGGTAATTTCAGTCATGGTGCTCAAATACCTCCGCCGGGCAAAAAGTAATTTCCATAATAAAGCTCATTTTGCTCCGCCGGACGCTCCCGAGTGAGCGTCCCTACTGGATATGCGGTTGAGAATTACACCATTTTTATCTTCATCAATAATAAATAATACAGATATAATCAATGAGCAGGAGTAGTGGGTGTAAGGGATGATGATAGGTGAGTTAAAGATGAAGGGATCAAACGATTGGTTTGTAGAAAAGTGATGGATAAGTAGAGTGGGTGTATGCGGTGGGGAATTATAGGGAATGTGTATGGTGAAATGGTGAGATTCCGTGTTATAAAAGAGTTGTTTACATACTTTTTACATCGGATTATACACACTTTTCAATCCTTTTTTGCAATGATTTTATACACTTTTCAATCCATTTTGGGGTGGAAAAAATACACTTTTCAATCCCGAGGCGTGGGAAAGGAGTGTTTTTTTGACGGGTGGTGAAGGGGAAAATCACACCAGATTTCTCACGATGGTGAATCCGATGATGGTGGCGAGGAGGATGAGGATGAATGTGCGGGAGACGAGGATGCGGCGCAAGCGGTGGAAGCGGTCGGTAAACAATGATGTAAGTGCCAGCAGAAGCAGTAATGGGAGTTCTATGACAAATAGGGCGTTGAGGCGGAGTGCTTCAACGACATGGCCGTGGAGCAGGGCATGGATGGCGCGTTGCGATCCGCAGCCGGGGCAGTCGAGTCCGGTGAGGGTCTTGAATGTGCAGCGTGGGAATAATGATCCGTCGGCCGACGGATCGAAGGTGGAGTAGATATATATTAAAACGATAGCGGCGACAATGGCTATCGCCGCTATCAGTATTTTAACCGGTCGCGAAATGCAGGTCAATCCGGTCAAAGCATCGTGGCGTATTGGATGAGACCTGTCAATGGCATACACATCAGGCCGAGCAGCAGTGATATGAGGCACCACAGCAGGGCGTTGTGCGACAGATTTTCGGCGCGGTCATATTCGCCGCGGTAGAAAGCCTGCGATACCTTCGACGAGTAGATTATCGCCACTATACCGGTGGGAATGCAGCAGCATATCGTAACGATGATCGCAAATGCGAGATATGTCGAGGGCATCTTGCGCTCGCGACGGTTGTCGGCATACCACCATTCGGGCATAGGCGACGTGGGGTTGCCGCCGAAATTCTGCGGCTGCGGCTGGTGCAAGTTATAACCCGGAGGCGGAGCCACGGGATTGACCGGCTGCTGAGGCACATTGGGCTGGAGGGATGCGAAATAGTCGGCGAAGTCGGCTATAAGCTGCGCCTGCGCCCAGTCGGCCAGTCCGTCGCGCCACACCGGCGCGGTAGGAGAAAACCGTGGATGAACGATGATTTCGTCGAAGGACAAAGGACCCTCGTGGCGGTCGCCGTCGACTATGATGTAATATTTTCGCTGGTTGGTCATGAGCGGGAGAGGTGAATCAGAAGAATTTGGTTTCTGTGCCGGTGATGTCGCTGAGCACGGCGTTGGCAAGACGCGATGCTCCTATGCGGAATGTCTCGTTGGATTCCACCCATTTGTCGCCGAGCACGGTGCGCACGATGGTGTAGTATTGCAGGGCTTCGTCGGTGGTGGCCACGCCGCCCGATACCTTGAAGCCTACCATGCGGCCGGTCTGCTCGTAATATTCCTTGATGCATTCACACATGATGTAAGCTGCCTCGAGCGAAGCGCCGGGATATTCCTTGCCGGTTGAGGTCTTGAGGAAGTCGGCACCGGAGTAGAGCGAGAGCACCGAAGCGTCGCGGATGTTTTTGGCTGATTTCAGTGCGCCTGTCTCGAGAATCACCTTCATTAGGGCATTGCGGCAGGCGTGTTTCATTTCCTGAAGCTGGTCGCAGAGCTCCTCGTAGTCATGGTCGAAGAAATCGCCCAGACCGAATACCACGTCGATTTCATCGGCACCTGCTTCCACTGCGAGAGCTATTTCAGCAATCTTCACCTCGATAAATGTCTGAGCCGAGGGGAAGCTGCCTGCTACGGAGGCGATGTCAACCTCGCTCACGTCGAGCACCGTGCGGGCGATGGGTACGAAGCAGGGATATACACACACCGCTGCCACATTGGGCAGAGCGGGATATTCTTCCTCGAAAGCGTTGACACGCTCCACGAAGTTGGCTACTGACTGCTGTGAGTCAGTCGACTTGAGGGTGGTGAGGTCAATGGAGTTGAAGATTTTCTTGAGGGTCTCCTCGTTGCGGTTTTCCTCGAGGTGCTTTTCAAGGATTTCCTTTACGCGGGCTGCCACAACTGCGTCGTCGGTAGTGACACGTGATTTCTCGATGACTTCGGTATATTTGTCTGCCATGATGAGTAATGTATTTAGTTGGTTAGAGTTATTTAGAATTGAGTTTGGGATTGTCGCGGTGACGGGTGGCGTCGCGCTGGGATTTTTTTGTGAGATTCCGGGCAAATGCTTCGGAAAGATCCACACCGTTTTGATTGGCAATGGCTATGGTGACCCAAAGCAGATCGGCAAGCTCGTCGGCAAGGTCGAGTTTCTCGCCCGGCTTGGCCGACTGTTCGCCGTGAGTGCGCGCCATTATTCTCGCTACCTCTCCGGTTTCCTCGGCGAGTATGGCCATATTGGTCAGGGGCGAGAAGTAGCGCACGCCGGTGGTGGTGATCCACCTGTCGACGGTCAGCTGCATTTCAGCCATGGTGATTTGCGGAGTGCTATCGGTCATCATTCACGGTTTTTAGAGTCTATAACAATCGTCACGGGGCCGTCGTTCACAAGCGACACCTGCATGTCGGCGCCGAACACTCCGGTCTGAACCTTGTGACCCGACGGGGCTATCTCGCGGTCGAGTGCGGCCACGAACCGCTCGTAGAGCGGCACAGCCACCTCGGGGCCGGCAGCGCGTATATAACTCGGGCGGTTGCCGCGGGCAGTAAGGGCATAGAGCGTAAACTGACTTACCACCAACAGTTCTCCGCCCGTGTCGATGAGCGAGAGATTCATCACTCCGTCGGCGTCGGGAAATATACGCATCTTCACGAGTTTGGCCGCCAGCCAGTCAACATCGTCGGCGGTATCGTCGGTGCGGATGCCGGCGAGCACACAGAGTCCCCGGCCTATATGGCCGACGCACTTTCCGTCGATATCCACGCGGGCTTCCGATACCCGCTGCACCACGAGTTTCATTTCAATCCTGTATAGTTACCGGGTGTGATGGCGTGGAGCTGGGTCTTGACCTCATCACTCACTTCGAGCGTATCGATAAATGTGGCTATGCTCTCAGCCGTAATAGCGGTGTTGACGCGGGTGAGAGCCTTGAGAGTCTCGTAAGGCTTGGGATAACCCTCGCGGCGGAGGATGGTCTGTATAGCCTCGGCCACTACGCTCCAAGTATTGTCAAGGTCACGGTCGATGGCATCGCGGTTGAGAAGCAGTTTGCCGAGTCCTTTGAGGGTAGAGGCAAAGGCTATGAGCGAGTGAGCCATCGGGACGCCGATGTTGCGCAATACGGTAGAGTCGGTAAGGTCACGCTGCAGACGCGATACGGGAAGTTTCTGCGCCAGATGGGAATAGATGGCGTTGGCCATACCTATATTGCCCTCGGAGTTCTCGAAGTCGATAGGATTGACCTTGTGGGGCATTGCCGACGAGCCGACCTCACCCTCTTTGATGCGCTGCTTGAAATATTCCATCGAGATGTAGAGCCACATATCGCGGTCGAGGTCGAGGATTATGGTGTTGATGCGACGCAGGGCATCGAACAGCGCGGCGAGATTGTCATAATTGGAAATCTGAGTGGTGTAGTCCTCGCGCACAATGCCGAGCTTTTCGCTGAGGAAGCGTGCGGCAAACGAGCGCCAGTCGATATGGGGGAAAGCTACGAGGTGGGCGTTGAAATTACCCGTCGCACCACCGAATTTACCGCTTATCACCACCTCGTCGAGAGTCTTGAGCTGGGCGCGGAGACGATATACATACACGCGTATTTCCTTGCCGAGGATGGTGGGGGATGCGGGCTGTCCGTGAGTCTTGGCCAGCATGGGGATTGAATCCCACTCGTCGGCACGAGCCTCGAGATGACCTATCAGCTCGTCGAGCATGGGACGGTATACCTCGCGCAGAGCGTCGGCCACCGACATTGGTACCGAAGTATTGTTGATATCCTGAGAAGTCAGGCCGAAATGGATATATTCCTTATATTCGCTCAGACCCATGGCATCGAAATGCTCCTTTAGGAAATATTCCACAGCCTTGACGTCGTGGTTGGTCACGCTCTCGATCTCCTTGATGCGGCGGGCATCGTCGAGGGAAAAATTGCGGTATATGTCGCGCAGTTTTTCGGCGCAGCCGGCGGGAACAGACTCAAGTGCCGGCAGAGGAATTTCGGTAAGAGCTATGAAATATTCCACTTCCACTTTCACTCGGTAGCGTATGAGGGCGTATTCCGAGAAAAATTCGTCAAGACGCTCGCATTTCGAGCGGTAGCGCCCGTCGACGGGCGAGATAGCGGTAAGGCTTGTGAGCTGCATAGTGTTGTATCAGTTTACATTTTAAATTGAAATGCAAATGTAATCAAAATCCCCGTCCCGCGCAAAAAGAATGTGGGTGATATCACAGTAACGTGCCGTAAGAGCCTGATGGATCAGCTGAGTGAAACAGCTGAAACAGCTGAGTCAGACGAGTCAGACATGTCCGACGTGTCTGACGTGTCCGACTCGTCCGATGTGTCTGGCTATTCTTCCTCGTCCGTTTTATCGGAGTTGCTGAACTTTTTCCTATATTCCAAGCGAGCCTTATACATTTTCTCCTTTATGCCGCCTTCGTTCAGAAATTGTTCCTGTTGCTTTTCAATCAGCCGCCGTAGCATGTAGGTTGACTGATTAATGAGTGTAATACATAGATTACAGTATTCTTCAGCATTCATTATTTCTACGAATTCCATAGGACGGGCAAGAAATTGATCCGAACGCAGGTATTCTTTTATTTTGAAAATGCGCGCATGATTTTTATCCCATTTTTCTAAATGATGTTGCCGCAGGTAATCTTCATAGTCAAGCAAAAGTTCTTCAAGAGATGCTTTGGCAACATTAGTCAGTTTTATTTCCGTTTCTTTTGATGTGGACGATGCCATGCTACCTTCTGCAATATTCTGTTTTCCACTGCGGGCGGCTTGAATCATCTGATCTTTCGTTCGGCTGCCACGTTCAATGAATCTTTCGGAGAATGCTGCGGTAAGGTCATGAATGTTTTCCGCAAGTTTATAAACCCGCAGATTCCTGTAGCCACCTCCTTTGGGAAGAAAAGTGTCGCTCATAATTCGAGTAATTATAAAAAATTGCCTGATGCAAAGATAAAATAAAAAATCCCGCGGGAGTGCGGTTTTCCCGCGATTTTCGTTAATTTTGCACTCTGTTAGCTAACAACCCGATTTTTCACACGTGGAAACTAAGTATATTTTCGTCACCGGAGGTGTGGTGTCGTCGCTTGGAAAAGGCATCATTTCCTCGTCTTTGGCATGTCTGCTCAAGGCGCGGGGATATCGTGTCACTATACAGAAGTTTGATCCTTATATCAATATCGACCCCGGCACACTTAATCCGTATGAGCACGGAGAGTGTTATGTGACTGTCGACGGCCATGAGGCCGATCTCGACCTCGGGCATTACGAACGCTTCACCAATGTCCATACCACACGGGCCAACAATATCACCACCGGCCGCATATATCAGAGCGTGATCGACAAGGAGCGCCGCGGCGATTATCTGGGCAAGACGGTGCAGATCATACCTCATATCACCGATGAAATCAAGCGTAATGTAAAGATACTCGGAAATACGGGTAATTTTGATTTCGTGATCACCGAGATAGGCGGTGTGGTGGGCGATATCGAGTCGCTGCCGTTTCTCGAGGCCGTGCGTCAGATGAAATGGGATATGGCCGATGACTGCATAGTGGTGCATCTCACCTATGTGCCTTATATCGCGGCCGCCAAGGAACTGAAGACAAAGCCCACCCAGCACTCGGTAAAGCAGCTCCAGCATTTGGGTATCCAGCCCGACGTGCTTGTGTTGCGCACCGAGCACGACATACCTGTGCCCATGCGCAGAAAAATAGCCCAGTTCTGCAACGTGTCGCCCGACGATGTGGTGCAGAGCGCCGACGTGTCGTCGATATACGAGGTGCCTCTGGAGATGGAGCGCCAGCATCTCGATGAAATTGTGCTGCGGCATCTGGGTGTGCAGCCCGAGGGGGAGCCGCATCTTGAACCGTGGCGTCGCTTCCTTGACAAGATGCACGCAGCAAATGAAACGGTCACCATAGGTCTGGTGGGAAAATATGTCGAGCTTCAGGATGCATATAAGTCAATCAACGAGGCTCTGTTTCAGGCTGCGACCTACAATGACCGCGTGCTTGATCTGCGTTACATACATTCCGAGCGTCTTACCGAGGCCGATGTGGATGAGAAACTGTCGGGGCTCGACGGTGTGATAATAGCTCCCGGATTCGGCCAGCGCGGCATTGAAGGTAAATTCACGGCATTGAAGTGGTGCCGTGAGCACGATGTGCCCACATTCGGAATATGCCTCGGCATGCAGTGCATGGTAATCGAATTCGCACGCAATGTATTGGGTCTCACCGATGCCAATTCCACTGAGATGGATCACGCCACACCCCATAATGTCATCGACCTTATGGAGGAGCAGAAGTCAGTGTCCGACAAGGGTGGCACGATGCGTCTGGGCGCTTATGACTGCGCTCTTGCCGGAGGATCGCGTGTAGAGAAAGCCTACGGCACAACGCGTGTCAGCGAGCGTCACCGCCACCGCTTCGAGTTTAACAACGATTACCGCGCCCGCTTCGAGAATGCTGGCATGAAATGTGTGGGAGAGAATCCCGCCACGCATCTTGTGGAGGTAGTGGAGCTGCCTGACCACAGGTGGTATATAGGCACTCAGTATCATCCCGAATACTCGTCGACGGTGCTCAATCCTCATCCGCTGTTTCTCGATTTCATTAAAGCGGCAGTAGCTTACCACAACGAAAAGAAATAACAAGATACCATAATCCCGAAAACACCCTACATCCGAAAAAAGCAATGGATAGAAACACCCTAATCGGACTCCTGCTCATGGCTGCCGTGATATTCGGCTTCTCCTATCTCAACCGTCCCTCGGCCGAAGAGCTCGAGCGTCAGCGTCAGGAGCAGCTTGCCATGCAGGAAGCCGAAAAGCAAGAATCAGCTTCCACAGGCACCCTTACGGTCGACTCGATCAATGCCGCTGAAGTAGCAACGATTATCAACACCGTGCGTGAGCTCGGCACCACCGACTCCGTCGGTATGCGCACACTCAATGTAAGAAACCTTCACCTTACGCTTACCGCCGACGGTACGCTGGGCGGATATGTAAAGGCCGGTGACACTCAGGTGCCCGTGACCGACATGACTGCCAACCGCTGGAATGAAATCAAGCCTTCGGTAGCTGTAGCGGCCGTAGATAATCTGCGCGACGGTCTGCGTGACGCTGCGAAGTATAGAGGTTTCGCGCGATATCTCGACGGAGATTCCTCTACCGTGGAGCTTGCAAATGACAAGATACGCCTCGAGATAGCCAACAAGGGTGGCGTGATCTCACGCGCCACGCTCCGCGACTATGAGAGCTATGACTCCACGGCGCTGACCCTGATGTCGCCCGAGACCGATTCCTACGGATTCACCCTCACGTCGTCGACCCAGCGTTTCGATACCCGCGAATTCTATTTCACTCCTATCCAGCTCAACGACTCCACGGTGGAGATGAGTCTTGACCTTGGCGACGGCGCTGTATGGGCGCTGCGCTACACGCTTCTTCCCGGCAGCTATCTTGTGAAACTCGATGTGCTCCAGAAGGGGATGACCGCCATAATACCCTCGTCGGTGGCCACTATGGAATTTGCATGGAACGAGAAGATGCGCCGTAATGAAGCCGGCCGCGTATTCGAGCAGCGCAACTCGGGTCTGTATTATATGTTTATCGACGGAGATGTAGACAATCTTTCCGAAAACAGCAGCAAGGAAAAGGAATTTACCGATAAGATAAAGTGGATCGGCTACAAGAACCAGTTCTTCTCGGCGGTGATGATGGCGCGCACCAATTTCAGTTCGGCCAATCTCCGCTCCACCATCCTTGACGACAATGAGGACTTCATAAAGGATCTTTCGTCGGAAATGACCATGGACTATTCGCCCGCGCTTGCCAATCCCGCATCGTTCACTTTCTATCTCGGCCCCAACCTCTACCCGCTCATGAGCGAGGTGAGCACCGAGGTTTATCCCGGTGAGGATATGCATCTTACCAAAGTGATACCTTTAGGCTGGCCCATATTCCGCTGGATCAACACGCTTATCGTGATTCCCGTGTTTACATTTCTCGGCAAGTATATCGCCAACTACGGTATCATCATTCTTCTTCTGACCATCTTCATCAAGCTTATCCTCTTCCCGTTCACCTACAAGAGCTATCTGTCGCAGGCCAAGATGCGACTGCTTACCCCTGAAATCAACGCCATCAACGAAAAATACCCCGGCAATGAAAACGCCATGAAGCGCCAGCAGGAGACCATGGCTCTCTATTCGCGCGCCGGAGCCAATCCGCTATCGGGATGTCTGCCCATGCTGCTCCAGATGCCTATACTTGTGGCCATGTTCAGTTTCTTCCCGTCGGCGATAGAGCTGCGCGGCGAGCACTTCCTGTGGGCCAAGGACCTCTCGGCCCCCGATGCCGTCATATCGTGGCATACCCACATTCCGTTCATATCCTCTACATTTGGCAACCATATTTCGCTCTTCTGCTTGCTGATGACCATCACCAATATCATCTACAACAAGATCAATATGGCCAGCCAGCCCTCGCAGTCGGGCATGCCGGGAATGAAGTGGATGATGTATCTCATGCCGGTGATGTTCCTTTTCATCTTCAACAACTACGCCGCCGGATTGAGCTACTACTACTTCCTGTCGCTGCTCATCACCATTCTTCAGACCTACATCATGCGCCGCTTCGTATCTGAGGATAAGATGCGCGCGAAGATGGCTGAGAATGCCCGCAAGCCCAAGAAAAAATCAGGCTGGATAGCACGCCTTGAGGAGGCTCAGCGCCAGCAGCAGGCCGCTCTGCGCGAACAGCAGAAAAAGAACCGTCGCCGCTGATTTTCCATTTTTTTGAATAACATTTCACCCACCGCCTCACCCTTGTGCAAGAATCACGGCGGCGGGTGAAATTTTTTGACCGACGGAAAAATTTGGCGGAGTGAGGAAATAGTTCTATTTTTGTAAAAGTCATACTGTTGAAAACGATATTATATCACGATTATGAAAAAGTTTATAAGTTCATTATTCGCCGCGATGGCATGTGTGTGCCTGTTTAATTCATGTAGCGACAATTCAGCATCCGAACCTGATCCGGAACCGCTGCCGGTGGAAGAAGAGCAGAATGTGGATACATGGAAGTTTAATTCCGGCGAAGAGGTGAAGATAGCTTCGGCTATGATTTATGAAGAATCGGGACGGGTGACAGTGCTTTTCTCGGGTGAAAAGGATCTTGTGACCGTTCAGGACTTTGAAGAAGCCGCTGATGTGACTGAAATATGCTTCCCGTCGTCGGCAATAGGTACGGAGATCGACCTCGCAGCCCTCGGCGCCAATGATGAGGAGACATATGTGAAGAGCCGCCTGCCTGAGTTTGGCATGAATGACGGGTTGATTGTCGACGGCTCGGCATCCGTGATATCCGAAGGCACTCTGTCGTCGTCGCTCGAAAATGGCGAACTGTCGGTGAAATGCAGGTTTACCACTCTCGAAAAGGAAATAAAGTTCAGCGTATATCTTGTGAGCGAGTTGCTTCAGGATGATCCCGCTCTCGAAGGCAGTCATTACGAATTTACCGTGAAAAGCCGCGGATTGAGCGGAGAGGAAAATTTAGGCAGCGGATTTTATCTCCGCTACGATGGCTGGACATTCTCTTACACGGCATCAAAAATCAACAGCTATATTCAGTTCGGCAACAACAACTATGTGGAGATTCACGTGGATGCCGCCGAGCTTATGGACGGAAAACCGTTTGATGTAGCCGAAACCGAATATCCGTTCTCGTTCACATTCGTATGCATCGACCGTGCTACCGGTGAGCTCATCAAAACAATGATTGACAACGATAGCCGCGAAGGAGCATCGGGTACCATCACACTCAAGCGTAACACGCGAGGCCTGTATGATGCGCAGTTTGACCTCTCGCTTGAAGAGGGCGATATCACCGTAAGCGGTTACTATTACGATACACTCATGCCGCGCAATATGGCATACACCGGTGGCGAAGGCACCGTCACGGTATTGAATTCGGCCACTCTCGATATTTCGGGCAATCCTTGCGTGCTTTATCTTTCGTCGCAATCAGGCGAGGCCGGCCCCGACCGATATGATATTAAAGCCGAGGTTCCGGCCGAGGAGTGGAGATTTAATTATTTCATGGCTTTCGGCGGACAGGATTCGAGCGTGACGTGGGTAGACGGGTTCTGTTATAATAAAGTATCCATAGCCGATACATCCTTCTTCGGCGGAAACTGGAAAGTGACCGAACCGATGGATGCGCCCGACGGCGGGGTTGTGGCCGAATGTACGGCAATGCTTTTCGGCTCAGTCACCAGCTACGCCTACTATTACGGCAATCTCCACGTGATAAAATGACATAAAAAAAGATATAGTCACCTTATTTCGTCCCCGGCTTCACGCAGGTAATGACTGCGAGGCCGGGGACAACTGTATACATACACTTTACCCACAGAAGTAGACTTCACCTGCTCAGCAGGTGAAAGCATAATAGCGTAGGGTTGTGGTATTTACCGAAACCCTACGTCAGGTAAAATCCCCAAATAATGCACGCGCGGGAGCGTGTGCAAGTAGTAATGATCAGCAGCCCCTATTGTCGTTGCGATACTCGCACACGCTCCTGCGCGTGCGGAATATATAAGTCATTTGTTTCGTGGGATTTCGGCTGAGGCTCAACCCCACGCCATTATATAGGCACCTGCGCTGCAGGTGACTTGTGTGGGTAAAGAATAGACTGTATACTGACACAAGTGAGCCTTGTTTTTATACCTTGTTTTACGGCAGTGGTTTTAGATTTACCGAGAAATTTTGTATATTTGCATGATTATTGCCCGTCAGTATTTTACTTTTTTACTTAAGTAATCCATAAATTATGAAAAGATATTTGCTTATACTTGCCTGCGTGATGATTTCCGCTATGGGAATGGCGGTGCGCGCTCAGGCTCCCGCGTCGCCTATATCGTGGCGCATGTCGGTCAAGATGACTTCTCCCACCGAAGGAGTCGTGACGCTCAAGGCTACCGTAGCTCCCGGCTGGCACCTTTATTCCACCACACTGCCGTCGAGCGATGGACCGCGTCCCACCACCATCACATTCTCCCATCCGGCGTCGATGACCTTTTCAACTCCGCTGAAACCCTCTGTGGCGGTAGTTGAAAAAGATGACCCTATGTTTGGCGTGAAACTTGCATGGTGGGACAGTGATGTTACGTTCACCCGTCCGTTTACCACTTCCAATCCCGGAGCTCCCGGTAAAATCGACGTGAAAATATCATTCATGGGCTGCAATGACGAGACCTGTCTGCCTCCGTCTACTGTCGAGCTTTCCCGAACTGTTAAACCGTTTGCAAAATGAACCGACTCCTCAAGGCATTTACGCTGATATTTATGGCGGTGCTGTCGCTTAGTGCGGCGGCACAGCTTGTCAATCCCATCCGCTGGACTTCAAAGATAAATCAGGTGTCGGACACCAAGGCCGAGCTCGTGTTTCATGCTTCGGTCGACAAGGGCTGGCATCTTTACGGCATGACTCTGCCCGACGGGGGCCCGCGCCCCACTCATTTCGAGTTCACCAAACTTCAAGGCTGTAAGCTCGATGGTGCCGTGACCCCTTCAGCGGCTCCCATAAAGAAAGTCGACATGGTATTTCATCTTGAGCTTTCGTGGTGGGAGAGCGATGTTACTTTCAAGCAGAAACTCATCATCACCGATCCCGATGCGTGGCAAGTGGCAGGCTATATCTCGTTTCAGGGCTGCGACGACAGCTCATGCATGGCTCCTACGAAAGAAGCATTTGATTTCGCAGGTCACGCCGCTGTTCCCGCCGATGAGAAACCGGCCGAGGTAGCCGCGCCTTCAGTTGTTAAAAGCAGTTCTGCCACCGCTGTGGATGAAGCCGCTTGGTGGGCACCCGTCAAGCTGCCCAAGGCCGGAGATACCGATCCTACAGCTTCGGGCGACCTCTCGGGCAGCTCCATGTGGTACATTTTCTTCTGGGGATTCATGGGCGGACTGCTGGCTCTCATGACACCGTGCGTGTGGCCCATGATACCGCTCACGGTAAGCTTCTTTCTCAAGAAAACATCGTCACGCTCACGCTCGATACGCGATGCCGCCATCTACGGTGGGTCAATCATCGTGATATATCTGTTGCTGGGCCTCGCCATCACGCTTATATTCGGCGCAAGCAAGCTCAATGAACTGTCGACCAACGCCGTGTTCAATCTGCTTTTCTTCGCCCTGCTTGTGGTGTTTGCCATATCGTTCTTCGGTGCGTTTGAGATCACGCTGCCCTCGAAGTGGAGCAACTCCATGGACGGCGCCGTGGAGCGCACGAGCGGTATGCTCAGCATATTCTTCATGGCATTCACATTGGCGCTTGTATCATTTTCGTGCACGGGTCCTATCATAGGCACGCTGCTTGTGGAGGCCGCCACGATGAACGATATTACAGGCCCTGCCGTGGGTATGGGTGCATTCGCCCTCGCCCTCGCCATACCTTTCACGCTTTTCGCCATTTTCCCCTCGTGGCTCAAGAGCATGCCCCGCTCGGGCGGATGGCTTAATTCCGTAAAAGTGGTGCTCGGCTTCCTCGAACTGGCGCTGTCGCTGAAATTCCTATCGGTAGCTGACCTCGCCTATGGCTGGGGAATCCTCGACCGCGAGGTATTCATATCGCTCTGGGTAGTGATATTCCTGATGCTCGGTATGTATCTGCTCGGCAAGCTGCGTTTCAGCCATGACTCGGAACTTGATTATGTATCGCTGCCGCGATTCTTCCTCGCACTGGCCTCGCTGAGCTTCGCCGTGTATCTCGTGCCCGGCCTGTGGGGTGCTCCCCTGAAGGGCGTGAGCGCTTTCGTGCCGCCGCTCTACACTCAGGATCTCAACCTCTATGCCGGCGGTCAGTTCCGCGAGTTCAGCGACTATGACGAAGGAATGCGCTTCGCCGCACAAAACAACCGTCCCGTGCTCATCGACTTCTCCGGCCACGGCTGTGTAAACTGCCGCAAGATGGAGGGTGCGGTGTTTGATACTCAGGAAGTGAGCGGAATCATCCGCGAGAACTTCGTGCTCATAAAGCTGATGGTCGACGAGCGCCGCGATCTGCCGCAGCCCGTCACCGTGGAGGAAAACGGCCGCAAACTTACCCTCGAGACAGTGGGCGAGAAGTGGAGCTACCTGCAGCGCAGCAAGTTCGGCGCCAATACCCAGCCCTTCTACGTTATACTCGACAATCAGGGACAGCCGCTGAATCATGCTTATTCCTACGACGAGAATGTGGCCAAATTCGTGGATTGGCTTCAGACCGGCGTGGATAATTATCTGAAAAAATGAAATCACGACAGGAAAAAATCGAGGCCTTAGGCCGTGTGATAGATACGCTCGACATCCTGCGGGTGAAGTGCCCGTGGGATGCCAAGCAGACCAACGAGTCGCTTCGCCCAAATACAATCGAGGAGGTATATGAACTCTGCGACGCTCTGATAGCTTCCGACGACGTCAATATCCGCAAGGAGCTGGGCGATGTGCTGCTGCATGTACTTTTCTACGCCAAGATTGGAGAGGAGAAGGGCGCTTTTGACATCGCCGACGTAGCCGACGCGCTCAACGACAAGCTCATATTCCGCCACCCCCATGTATTCGGTGAGACAAAGGTGGATTCGACCGATGAAGTGCTCCAGAACTGGGAGCAGCTGAAACTCAAGGAGAAGGGCGGAAACCGCTCCGTGCTCGCCGGTGTGCCCAAGGCTCTTCCCGCCATGATAAAGGCTGACCGCATACAGGAGAAAGCCGCCAACGTAGGCTTCGACTGGACCTCGCGCGAGCAGGTGTGGGATAAGGTGAAGGAGGAGGTCGACGAGTTTGCTCAGGCCGTCAGCTCGGGCTCGGCATCCGATATGGAGGAGGAGATGGGCGACGTGCTTTTCAGCATCATCAATGCCGCCCGCCTCTATCATATCAATCCCGAGAATGCGCTCGAAAAGACCAACCGCAAGTTCATATCCCGCTTCAACCACATCGAGCGCCGTGCCGCCGAGACGGGTACGCAGCTTAAGGATATGACCCTTGAGCAGATGGACGCGCTGTGGAACGAGGCTAAATCTATCGAGAAAAATCACCCTCAGTCATGAATATCGGCCGCAACGTGATACTTCGCTTCGCGCTTGCAGTAGCGGCGCTTGTCACTGTGGCATGTGCTGCCCACAGCGGTGTGGTGCGCGGCTATGTGTCGGCTCCGGCCGGTACGTCCGAGCCGGTTGCGTTCACTGTCGACAGCATCGATTTCCGCAAGGATCTCACCCGTGTATATGGCAAGCTTACCGGTGAGCCTCATACCTCCAACCGCATCGACGATGCCATGCTCTATACCCCCTCGGGTAATTACGGGGCTACGGATATCGACGGCGTTGACTTCCGCCGCTATTTCCAGTGGGAGGACGAGGGTGTGATACTCCTTGAAATAGACTTTCCCCGCGCCAAATCGCCCTCGGCCATAGGTTTCACCACCGTACGCGGCAAGGCAAAAATCAACATCGCTCCCGCTCCATGATAGTGTGCATCACCGAGAAACCGTCGGTGGCACGCGACATCGCCTCGATACTTGGTGCCACAGCCGATCGCCGCGGCTTCTATGAAGGAAGCGGTTACTGTGTCACATGGACATTCGGACACCTTTGTACCCTAAAGGAACCGGCCGACTATACCGAGGCTTGGAAACGATGGTCGCTCGGCGTTCTGCCGATGCTTCCGGCGAAATTCGGTATAAAACTCATCGATCAGGAAAGCATCAAGCGCCAGTTTGACGTGATAGAGACACTCGTGTCAAAGGCCGACAAGGTGATAAACTGCGGTGATGCCGGGCAGGAAGGTGAGCTGATACAGCGATGGGTGATGCAGAAAGCCGGTGTGAAATGCCCGGTGGAACGCCTGTGGATATCGTCGCTCACCGACGAGTCGATACGAGAGGGATTCTCTCATCTCCGCCCCGAGGCTGATTTCAATAACCTGTACCATGCCGGTCTGTCGCGTGCGATAGGTGACTGGATTCTCGGCCTGAATGCCACGCGCCTCTACACACTGAAATATTCAGTGCCGGGTTCGGTGCTGTCGATAGGCCGCGTGCAGACCCCTACATTGGCACTAATCGTGAAGCGTCATTTCGAGATAGTCAATTTCAAGCCCGAGGATTACTGGGAACTCAAGACCATATACCGCGACACGACGTTTAATGCCACTGCCGGACGATTTGCCACAGAGGCGGCAGCATCCGAAGCTCTTGCCGCCATTACCGGCAAACCGCTCGTGATTACCGGCGTGACCGAGAAGAAAGGCACAGAAGCACCTCCGCGCCTCTTTGACCTTACTTCACTGCAGGTGGAGTGTAACCGCAAGTGGGGCTGGAGCGCCGAGGAGACGCTGAGGCTGATACAGACTCTCTACGAGAAGAAAGTGACTACCTATCCGCGTGTCGACACTACATATCTTTCTGACGATATTTACCCCAAGGTGCCCGATATATTGCGCAGCATGACCCCCTACGCATCGCTGACCGCACCGGTGCTGGCAACGAAGATACCGAAATCCAAGAAGGTATTTGACAACTCCAAGGTGACCGACCACCATGCCATCATCCCCACCGGCCAGTCGCCCAAGGTGCTCGTGGGCGAGGAGAGGAAACTGTATCATCTCATAGCCCTGCGCTTTATCGCCGCTTTCTATCCCGATTGCCGCTTTTTGTCGACGACTGTGGATGCGAACGTGGAAAATGTACCGTTCCGAGCCACAGGCAAGGTGATAACCACTCCCGGATGGCGCGACGTCTACGGCGGAAATTCCGCCGATGCTCAGCCGTCGGAAGACTCGATATTGCCTCCCTTTACCGAGGGAGAGAGCGGCCCTCACGAGCCTTCGCTGCTCAAGAAGGCCACTCAGCCACCCAAGTATTATACCGAGGGCACACTGCTTCGCGCCATGGAGAGCGCCGGAAAGACCGTCGACGACGAGACGCTTCGCGAGGCGATGAAGGAAAACGGTATTGGACGACCCTCGACCCGCGCTGCTATTATAGAGACCCTTTTCAAGCGCCGCTATATAGTCAGAATCCGCAAGTCGATCGACGCCACTCAGGCGGGTATCGACCTCATTGCCACCATTCACGACGAGCTGCTGAAAAGCGCCAAGCTGACGGGACTGTGGGAAAACAAACTGCGCCGCATAGAGCGCGGCGAATACTCCGCGGCCACGTTTATCGACGAACTGAAGGAGCAGATATCGGCTATCGTAATCAATGTGCTCAGCGATAATTCCGGCTCGCGCATCATAGTAGACAATGAGAAGAAACCTGAGCAGAAAAAGAAAGATAGTTCCGAGTCTTCCGATGCTCCCAAGAAGCGCGCCACCCGCACCACCCGCCTCGACCAGATAGCGTGCCCCGAGTGCGGGCAGGGACACATACTCAAGGGCCGCACGGCCTACGGCTGCAGCCGATTCCGCGAGGGATGCGCCATGCGCCTTGATTTCGCCACTTATTCTCCCGACCTCACACCCGCCAAACTAAAGAAACTCATCTCCTCACAATATAAGAAACAATGAACTCCATCATCCAGACCGTCATAACCGCTTTGATCGTTGTTGCCGCCGTGGCCTATGTCGTGGTGAGGCTTCTGCGCCGTAAGAGCTCGTGTGGCTGTGACAGTTGCGACAGTTGTTGCGACGGATGTCAGCTGATGGAAAAATGCGAAAAATCCCGTAATACCCGCCGCCCATGAATAAGTCAGATTCCCCACGCTCACCGCGCCGCATCCTCTTCGTATGCCTCGGCAATATATGTCGCTCTCCGGCAGCCGAGGGAGTGTTCCGCGACATTGTGGAGCGGCAGGGAAACCCTCAGGAGTGGACGATTGATTCGGCCGGCACGGGAGGCTATCATGTAGGTGACCTGCCCGACAACCGCATGCGCATCCATGCCCGACGCCGCGGTTATGAGCTCACCCACCATGCCCGCAAGGTCACCGAAAGTGATTTTGATGACTTCGACCTTATCATAGGTATGGACAACTCCAATGTAGCCAATCTCCGCCGCCTCGCTCCGTCGCCCGAAGCTGAGAAAAAAGTAGTGCCTATGGCCGATTTCATAGGCAAGGCGATGAGATATGACTACGTCCCCGATCCATATTACGAGGGTGCCGAGGGTTTTGAACTCGTGCTCGATCTGCTCGAGGACGGCTGCCAGAACTTGTATAATACCTTACAAACCCTACCTTAACCAACCTTGAAAAATGAGAACATTCGACATTGTAGTCCCGGTGAAAGCCGTGGATTTTGACGAGCTTTCCATTCAGGAACAGAATCTCGTGGAAATAGCCCGCGACGCCACCTACCGTTCCTATGCCCCTTACAGCCATTTCCGCGTGGGAGCGGCCATCTTGCTCGAAAACGGTGAGATCGTGGCCGGATCCAATCAGGAAAACGTAGCTTTTCCCTCAGGCACCTGCGCCGAGCGCACAGCCTGCTTCTATGCCCACTCACAGTATCCCGACGTGCCGTTCAAGGCCATAGCAATCGCTGCCCGCGGAGTCGACGAACTGCCCGTGGCCTCGCCTGTGGCACCCTGCGGAGCATGCCGCCAGTCGCTGCTCGAATATGAGATGCTCGCCGGCCACGACGTAAAAGTATTCCTCATAGGCCGCAAGGAAATCTTCACCATCCCCTCCATCAAGTCCCTCCTCCCGCTGGCATTCACGGAGTTCTGATATTATAACGCAATAGACTAATCGCAATATAAAGATTTGATTCACAGTACTGTAGGGACGCACACTCGGGTGCGTCCGGCGGTGGCTGCGGCGATTGATGCAGCAGAAAATATATTGCAAATCAACAAGCTATATAATCGGCGGCCTTGCGGACGCCAAAGTTTACAGTCCAATAGCCGGCGACGCCTCCGCATAGCTACGGCGGCGCCGGTTACGAAAAAGTCGGCGCCCACGGGCGCCCTTTTGAATTTTGAAATAGACCTGCAGTGATGATCTCCTATATATAGGTAGCCGGTAACGTGGGGTTTCGGCGAAACCTCAACTGCCACGCCATTATTGACGCAGCGGAAATTACATTTTTGTCAGGCCTGACGCTTACCGGGGAGCGTTCATACAGGATTGAATTTCAGCTGTTTTGCGAAGATGTGTTACTTGCCGGTGAGGAGCTGGCGGATGGAGTGGAGCTTGTTGAGGGCGGCCATGGGGGTGAGGTTGTCGATGTCGAGGCCGAGAATCTCATCGCGCAGCGAGGTAAGCAGCGGGTCGTCGAGCTGGAAGAACGACAGCTGAACGCCTTCCTCTATCTCAGGCATGGCTGCGAGGGCGGGGGCGGCATCGCTTCCTCCGGCAGCATTGGCTTTTTCGAGATGCTTTAGCACCACGTCGGCACGCTCCACTATGGAGCGCGGCATACCGGCCAGTCGCGCCACGTGTATACCGAAACTGTGTTCGGAGCCTCCGCGGGCGAGTTTGCGCAGGAACACGACCTTACCGTCGATCTCCTTGACCGATACGTTGTAGTTGACCACGCGGGCGAGTTTGCCTTCCATCTCGTTGAGCTCGTGGTAGTGGGTGGCAAAAAGTGTCTTTGGGCGCATGTCGCCGCTTTCGTGAATATGTTCCACGATGGCCCATGCTATCGAGATGCCGTCGTAGGTTGAGGTGCCGCGGCCGAGCTCGTCGAATAGTATCAGCGAGCGGCGGCTCATATTGTTGAGAATCGATGCTGCCTCGTTCATCTCCACCATGAAAGTCGACTCGCCGAGCGAGATATTGTCGCTGGCGCCCACGCGGGTGAAAATCTTGTCGACCACGCCTATGCGGGCGCTGTCGGCTGCCACGAAGCAGCCCATCTGAGCCATGAGCACGTTTAGGGCAGTCTGGCGCAGCAGGGCCGATTTACCCGACATGTTGGGGCCGGTGAGCATCATGATCTGAGTTTCGTCGTTGGAGAGGCTTACCGAGTTGGTGATGTACGGCTCACCCGCGGGAAGCTCTTTCTCGATGACCGGGTGGCGCGCTTCGGTGAGCGAGAGCACGAGCGAATCATCGACCACCGGGCGATTGTAGCGGTTTTCGATAGCCACGCGGGTGAAGGAGTTGAATACGTCGAGCTGGGCTATGAGGCGTGCATCGAGGAGCAGGGCGGGGATATAGTCGGCGAGAGCGTTGATGAGGTCGGTGAACACACGCTGCTCTATGATGGCTATGCGATCCTGTGCGCCGAGGATTTTTTCTTCATATTCCTTTAGTTCGGGAGTGATGTAGCGCTCGGCGTTGACGAGAGTCTGCTTTCGTATCCACTCGGCGGGGACTTTGTCGCGATGGGTGTTGGTGACCTCTATGTAGTAGCCGAATACGTTGTTATAGCCCACTTTGAGCGATGAAATACCGGTGGCCTCGCTTTCGCGCTGCTGTATGCGCAGCAGGTAATCTTTGCCCGATCGGGCAATGGAGCGAAGTTCGTCGAGCTCGGCATCCACGCCGGGGCGTATCACATCGCCGCGGTTGAGCGCCACGGGAGCATCGTCGACAAGTTCGCGGGCTATGCGGTCGTGAATGCTCGTGCAGGGGTTGAGCTGCTCGCCTATGGCGCGCAGAGCCTGATCGGTCGAATGCTCACACATTTCCTTTACCGGAGCAATATATGTGAGGGCATTCTTTATCTGCACCACCTCGCGGGGATTGGCACGTCCGGCCGCCACTTTGGCCACGAGTCGCTCCAGATCTCCTATGCGCGCCAGATGGTCGCGCAGAGTCTCGCGCTCGTCGGGGTCGCGGAAAAAGTATTCCACAATATCGAGACGCTTGTTGATTTCCACCGGGTCTTTCAGGGGGAAAAGCATCCAGCGGCGGAGCATGCGCGCGCCCATGGGGCTGACTGTGCGGTCAAGCACGTCGAGCAGACTTTTCCCTTCCTCGTTCAGGGCCTGTATCAGCTCGAGGTTGCGTATGGTGAAGCGGTCGAGACGCACATATTTCTCTTCCTCGATAAGCGACAGGCGGGTGATGTGGCCGGTGCGGGTGTGCTGGGTTATGTCGAGATAGTGGAGTATGGCGCCCGAAGCTATCAGTGCTTCGTTGAGGCCGTGGAGGCCGAACCCTTTGAGCGAAGCCGTCTCAAATTGCTTGAGCAGTCGGTCGCGTGCGCTGTCGGAGGTGAAAATCCAGTCATCGAGCTCGAAATACAGATAATTTTCCGATGTGATATCACTCATGCGCTGCTTGTTGCCGCGCTCTATGAGCACCTCTTTAGGAGCGAAGTTGGCGAGCAGTTTCGCCACATAGTCGGTCGAACCTTCGGCGGTGAGAAACTCGCCGGTGGAGATGTCGAGAAAAGCCACACCGCAGCGATCCTTGCCTATGTGGACGGCAGCGAGAAAGTTGTTTTCGCGGTGGTTGAGCACGTTATCGTTGATCGACACTCCGGGGGTGATCAGCTCGGTGATGCCGCGCTTTACGAGCTTCTTGGTGGTCTTGGGATCTTCGAGCTGCTCACATATGGCCACGCGCTTTCCTGCCCGCACGAGTTTGGGCAGGTATGTATCTAGGGCGTGGTGGGGAAATCCGGCCAGCTCCACGAATTGAGCCGAGCCGTTGGCGCGACGGGTGAGCGTTATGCCGAGTATCTCGGATGCCGCGATGGCATCGTCGGAAAAGGTTTCGTAGAAGTCGCCCACTCGGAAAAGCAATATCGCATCGGGATGCTTGGCCTTCATGGCCGTGTATTGCTTCATCAGCGGGGTTTCAACTATCTTTTTAGCCACGGTGCTAAAAATTTTAAAAAATTTAGAATTTAGAATTTAAAAAGGAGAATTTCGGGATTAGGAATTAATGATAAGTCATTTATAATCAAATTTCATTAATTCAAAATTTTCAATTCTCAATTAATCAAATTAAAGGTGGGCGGTGACCTTGTCGATGATGATCTGCGGCGCTATGCCGGCCAGACAGTGATAGTCGCCACGATGGCATGGCTTGTCGCCGAATACCGAGCACGGGCGGCATGTCATCGACAGCTGCACCAGATCATTATCATCTTGTCGCCAGCCCTTGAATCCGCAGTAGGGATGAGTAGCACCCCACACGCTCACTACCGGAGTGCGCACGAGCGATGCAAGGTGCATGTTGGCCGAGTCCATCGACACCATCACGTCGAGATGGCTGAGCAGCGAGAGTTCCACGGCAAAACCGTGACGCTTCGAAGCGAGCGAAATAGTGCGCGGGTATCGCGCGGCCCATGCTCCCAACACTTCGGCTTCCTCCTTGCCCCCTCCGAAAAGGAAAATCTTCACGTGGGGCATCCGTGAGAAATGCTCCACAACCTTTTCCATTAGGGCTATGGGGTAGATCTTACCCTTGTGCTTGGCAAACGGAGCTATGCCTATCCACTTCTCGCCCTGAGATTTAGGCGGAGTGATGTCGGCAAACAGATTTTCGGGACCCCGGCCGTCGGGGTAGAGTGAGTTAAAGCGGCTCTCGACCACCAGCCCGAGACGGAAAAACACCTCGCGGTAGCGGGCTCGCTGCGAAGTGAGCGGCAGCATCACTTTATTGGTCTGGCGGGTAAGACGGCGCTTGTGGGAGCGCCCTTTGTTGATACGAGCCACGCGGATACCGCCGAGCCGGGCACGAAGGTCGAGAACCTGCGTGCGGAGCACGTCGTGAAGGTCGGCCACAGCATCGAAATCATATTCGTCGCGCAACTGACGGTACAGGCGGTTTAAGCCGAAAATCCCCTTGCTTTCGGGCGCGTTGAGGTCAATGCCTTTTACAGTGAGATTGGCGGGCGGATTGACAAACATACCCGTCATTGACGAGCGTGTCACGAAGATAAATTGCGTGGCCGGGTTGCACAGGGCCACGCTATATAGCACCGGGATGGTCATTGCGACATCGCCCAGAGCCGAGAACCGCGTGACAAGCACGCGGCGCGGATGATTGTCAGCGCTTTTGTGCGCCATAAAGCACGGGGTTGGTCGACGGATCGTTGTACATCTTCATCTGTCGGTATACCTTCATGTATTTGCGTCCGGCCTCGATATCGGCAAGCAGGTCGTCGATAGCGGCCGTAAGGTCGGCGCGCTGCTCCAGAAGCACGTCGAGCTTGGCCTGACAGCGGGCCTTGTGCTCGGGCGAAGCGTCGGGGCGGTTGACCTCGGCCAGCATGTGGTAGATCTTCACGGCCAGAATCGAAAGGCGGTCGAGTGCCCACGCGGGGCTCTCGGTGTTGATTTTAGCATCATCGAGAGGCTTCACGCCGGCATATTTGTCGAGGAAATAAGTGTCGAGCTGTTCCACCATATCAGTGCGTACCTGATTGGAGCGGTCGATGCGGCGCTTGAGCTGCAGGGCAGCCACGGGGTCGATTTCGGGGTCGCGTATTATGTCCTCGAGATGCCACTGCACCACGTCGACCCAGTTTTTCTCAAACAGCGTATGCTCTACCGAACCCTCGGGATAGGGGTTGGGACAAGGAGTGTCGACATTGTCAGTGACGTGATATGCTTTGGTAGCTTCTTCAAAAATATCGAAGCTCTTGCGGGCGAAATTCATAAAAATGTAAGTAATATGATTGGGGTTAGTAACGCAAAAATACTCAACCCCCGCCAATCCACCAAATATTTACGAGAAATAATGGAAGATTTTTGGTAATGTGGTGAGATGAGAAGGTTAGATGCCGGGTGGATTAGACGTTCCCGGCCAGCCATAATTTGAAAAGCGGATCGCAGATTTCGTAGGGCGCGCCGCGTTTTGACGGATCGGTTTTGCGTATTTCGCCCGATATTACCAGTTGGCGCAAGTGAGACCTATCCGAATATATCAGCATGAGATCCGGTGTCGACCAAAAGTAGATTTAGAATTTGGTCATTCTGCTGCCATACCAACAGCCAGTCGGGTTCGATATGGCATTCCCATAATCCATTTTATTTTCCGGACAACTTGTGAGGCCGATATTGCGGTGGAAGCATGCCGTTCTCGGCAAGAAGAATAATAGCCTGCTTGATTTTGTTTTCATCAAGCCCGCGTTTAATACACCTTTTAAGGGAGCGCTTAAATGTATTGGTTCGTTCAATAGTATACATTTCGCAATAAAAAAAGATTATATTCCGAGGTCGGCAAAAAGCTCATCGGTATTGGAAAACTTTTTCGTGCGACCGGAAACAACATCATCCATCGCGCGATCTATCGAGCGTCGTTGTGCGGGATGAGACTTTGCGATACTCACACCTTCGATTGCTCCAAGTATCTTTTTAAGATGAGGGAGTATCGCCTTATTTTCAATATTAATGGTGAGTTGTGTCATAAGAATTATGTTATTGATTTATGCAAAGTTATACGAATAGATTGATAAATGCAAGTCAGTTGATGAATTTTTTAGCTATATAATCCGCGCGAAAGGTTTAATATACATGTGTACCACGAATCAACTCATTAGATTAACAAAAGTGGAATAGGACGATTATGCGTAAAATGTATCTCCGGCACTTATAACCGCCACGTAGTCGGCTTCTTTAGAAGAATATTATACCCGTCTCTTTAATAAATTGGTTCATAGAGAAATGAATAGTTATAGAAAAAAAGTTCTATAGAAGATTTTTTCTATAAGGACAATAAGTGGTGGAAATTACGGGTGTGACGAAAGGGTAGAAGTAGAGGCGACGGAAGTAGCCGCGACGGCAGAAGGCCGCTGTGGGGCGGCCTTCGGGTAAATGATAGATTACATTTTCAATTCCAATTTCCTTATTTCCCTACAGGCCGGTGAGATGACTCGCGTCGGTCAGGAGGCCTGATGAGTGTTAAATCGTGTTGTTTCTAATTTTCAATTATCCGATTGCAAAATTATAAAGTAATAATGAGCCGGGTAATACCTTAAAATGAGTAATTATGAGGGTGCGGGAGCTACAGAAGTAACTATAATCCGGTATATGGCGTGGAAAAACATGAAAATAGGGAAGAAAATTTAAGGAATTTTTTCTTTATTTATTGCAAAGGAATCGAATTTTCAATACCTTTGCACTGCCGAGTCTCCGTGTCGCAGCGGAGAGTGGCAGGTAAAAGAGAATTTTAGTAAATCAATTTCAATATCCATTAAATTTTCAAAGTAACTACTATGTGGTTAACATGTTCATCTGTAGGACGTAAGCTCGTGATGGCCATCACTGGAGCCTGTCTTGTCCTCTTTGTCACGTTTCACTGCCTGATGAATGGAGTTGCGCTATTCTGGCCTTCGGGCTACAACGCAGTGTGTGAATTCTTAGGCGCCAACTGGTATGCCCTCGTGGCTACCGTCGGCCTGGCCGCCCTTTTCATCATCCACATCATCTATGCATTGTGGCTGACAGTTCAAAACCGTAAGGCCCGCGGCAACGACCGTTATGCCGTGACCGCTACTCCCAAGGGCGTGGAATGGTCGTCGCAGAACATGCTCGTGCTCGGTATCGTGGTGCTTGCATTCCTTGTGGTGCACCTGATACAGTTCTGGGCCAAGATGCAGCTTCAGGAGCTTCTCGGCACAGAGTATATCCACGACGGCGTGGAAGTGGCTCCCGCCGCCGGTACACTTTTCATCCATCTCGCTTTCTCGCAGGTGTGGACTCCGATAGTATATATCATCGGTTTCGTAGCCCTCTGGTTTCACATGAACCATGGCTTCTGGTCGATGTTCCAGACCGCCGGTTGGGACAATGACACATGGCTTCCCCGCCTGAAGTGCATCGCCTGCTGGTGGACCACCATAGTAGTGGGTCTCTTCATCGCTCAGGCTATCGTGTTCACCGTGCGCGCCCACACCAACGATTTCGAGACCGAATACAATGAGTATCTTCAGTACAAGGCATCGGAATACGCTCTCTCTACCGATGATTTCAATGCCGGATTCCCCTTCACCAATCCCGCGTGTGAGGGCATGAAAGCCGATTGCAAGGGTCACGGACATGCCGGCTGCCCCAAGGAAGCTGCCGCATGCGAAGGCGCTGCATGCGAGAACGCCGCATGTGAATCTGCTGCATGCGAAGGAACTAAGACCTGCTCTCCCGCCGCCTGCGGCAAGGAGGTGTGCAAAGGTGCCGAATGTTCGCCCGAAGCCTGCGGCAAGCCTTCTTGCAAAGGCGCACAGTGCGATACGGAGGTATGCGGAAATCCCGGCTGCGCCAAGTAAGCATCGTCATCCCACCTTCTATTTTTATTTTTCAATTCAACAACTATCACACATCTATTAAGATATGGCAGATATAAAGAATCTCGATGGGATGATCGATTCTACCCCCATCATGAAGGATTTTGCCGACATCGAATCCTCCAAGCTACCTGAATATCAGATAGACTCAAAGATACCCGAGGGACCGCTCGCCCAGAAGTGGACCAACTACAAGGCCCACCAGAAGCTGGTCAACCCCGCCAACAAGCGTAATCTCGACATCATCGTAGTAGGTACCGGTCTTGCCGGTGCTTCGGCTGCCTCGACTCTCGCCGAACTGGGCTTCAACGTGTGGAACTTCTGCATACAGGATTCTCCCCGCCGCGCCCACTCTATCGCCGCTCAGGGCGGTATCAACGCAGCCAAGGATTATCAGAACGACGGCGACTCGGTATACCGTCTTTTCTACGACACTGTAAAGGGCGGTGACTTCCGCTCGCGCGAGGCCAACGTATACCGTCTGGCCGAGGTGTCAAACAATATCATCGACCAGTGCGTGCAGCAGGGTGTGCCCTTCGCCCGCGAATACGGCGGCCTGCTCGCCAACCGCTCATTTGGCGGCGCGCAGGTATCGCGTACGTTCTACGCCAAGGGTCAGACCGGCCAGCAGCTTCTCCTCGGAGCTTACTCGTCGCTCAACCGCCAGATCGAAAAGGGTCAGGTGCGCTCGTTCAACCGTCGCGAGATGCTCGACCTCGTGATCATCGACGGCCGTGCCCGCGGTATCATCGTGCGCAACCTCATCACGGGTGAGCTCGAGCGCTATGCAGCCCACGCTGTGGTGCTCGCCACCGGTGGCTATGGCCGCACATTCTTCCTCTCGACCAACGCTATGGGCTGCAACGGCTCGGCCGCAATTCAGGCTTTCCGCCGCGGTGCTTATCTGGCCAACCTCGCTTTCACCCAGATTCACCCCACCTGTATCCCCGTGCATGGTGAGGATCAGTCGAAGCTCACCCTCATGAGCGAGTCGCTCCGCAACGACGGCCGCATATGGGTGCCTGCCAAGAAGGAGGACGCCGAGGCTATCCGTGCCGGCAAGAAGAAACCCACCGATATTCCCGACGAGGACCGTGACTTCTACCTCGAGCGCCGCTATCCGGCTTTCGGTAACCTCTGTCCCCGCGACATCGCTTCGCGTGCCGCCAAGGAGCGCTGCGACGCAGGTTTCGGCGTAGGTACCGGCAACGCCGTGTATCTCGACTTCAAGTATGCCATCGAGCGTCTGGGCGAGGATGTGGTACGCGACCGCTACGGCAACCTCTTCGATATGTATCAGATGATCTCCGATGATAATCCCTACGAGACTCCCATGATGATCTTCCCCGCGTCGCACTACACCATGGGCGGTATATGGGTTGACTACGAGCTTCAGACCTCGATCAAGGGCCTCTTTGCAATCGGCGAATGTAACTTCTCCGATCACGGTGCCAACCGTCTGGGTGCATCGGCACTCATGCAGGGCCTTGCCGACGGTTACTTCGTGCTTCCCTACACCATGCAGAATTATCTCGCCGACCAGATCAAGGTGAAGCATCCCGGCACGGATCATCCCGAATTTGACAAGGTGGAGAAGGAAGTGCGCGACCGTATCGCCCGCCTCATGAACATCAAGGGTACCAAGTCGCCCGACCAGATTCACAAGCGTCTCGGTCACGTGATGTGGAACCTCGTAGGTATGGGCCGCACGCTCCAGAGCCTCGTGAAGGCAACCGAGGAAATAGCCGAGGTACGCAAGGAATTCTACAGCGACCTCCGCATCGTGGGCAGCGCCGACGATCTCAACACCGAGCTCGAAAAGGCCCTGCGTCTTGAAGACTTCCTCGAAATGGCCCGCATGATGGCTATCGACGCCCTCAACCGCAACGAATCGTGCGGCGCGCATTTCCGCGAGGAATACCAGACCGCCGACGGTGAAGCCGCCCGTAACGACAAAGACTACATGTATGTGTCGTGCTGGAAGTACACCGGCGACAACGAGCGTCCCATCCTTCTCAAGGAGCCCCTCAACTATGAGGAGATTCAGGTTCAGACCCGTAACTATAAATCCTGACGCTGAACGTCATAATTCAAATTCCTTACCCACATTTTGAAAATCCGATATGGAAACTACTATAAATGTAAATCTCAGAATTTGGCGCCAGCGTGGCCCCAAAGAACCCGGTAAGCTTGTAGACTACCGCGTGGAAAACGTATCCACCGGCTCGAGCTTCCTCGAAATGCTCGACATGCTCAACCAGCAGCTCGTAGAGAAGGGCGAAGAGCCTGTGGTGTTTGACAGCGACTGCCGCGAAGGTATCTGCGGTATGTGCTCGCTCTACATCAACGGTCATCCCCACGGCCCCGTGCAGGGCATCACTACCTGCCAGCTCCACATGCGCAAGTTCCACAACGAGGAGACCATCACCATCGAGCCTTGGCGCTCGGCTGCGTTCCCCATCGTGCGCGACCTCATGGTTGACCGCAACGCATTCGACAAGATCCAGCAGGCCGGCGGCTACGTGTCGTTCAACTGCGGCGGCGCTCAGGATGCCAACAATCTCCCCATCTCCAAGGAAGTGGCCGACATCGCCATGGACTCCGCCACCTGTATCGGTTGCGGCGCCTGCGTGGCAGCTTGCAAAAACGGCTCGGCAATGCTCTTTGTCAGCGCCAAGGTAAGCCAGTTTGCCCTCCTTCCCCAAGGTCAGGTAGAGCGCGCCCGTCGCGCCCGCAAGATGGTGGCCCGCATGGACGAACTCGGATTCGGTAACTGCACCAACACCGGTGCCTGTGCCGCCGAGTGCCCCAAGAACGTACCTCTGAGCAACATCGCCCGCCTCAACCGCGAGTTTATCAAAGCCAAGCTCAAAGACTGATACTGAAACACTCCGATACCCCTGTCGCCCGACATGCCCCGCATGCCGGGCGACATTATTAAGAGGAGGCCAGCCCGGATATAACAACCAGCAATGTTCACCCCGGAGGGGTTGACATCTGATCAACTGCGGGTGCTTGTCACCCGTGGATACCGTGTGCCACCACATATCAGCCCCGGTGGGGTTGGACAATACGGCGCTATTGTTCAACCTCTCCGAGGTATATTGCAAGCACTTGACAACCAACTTTGTAGGGGCGCTCCATGGAGCGCCCGGCGGCGGATGGTGCACGATGATGGTAAGGTGATGGTGTGCGACAACGGCGTGGAATGGAGTGCCGAAGGCACGAGGTTGTCGATAACCACGGGTGCTAGCCCGTGGAGAACAGCATGAAACTCTCTCTTGAGCTGCGGAGCTGCGATGTAGTAAGAACGGCTCAAACGACATCGCAGCTCCGCAGCTCATATTGTCAGGGGCACTTGTCCGCGGGCTTCACCCGCGGTTATGTACAACGACGGGCTTCCAGCCCTGATTTTCATTAACGCGGCGGCAGGGTGGTGCGCGACGATGGCGGATGATGGTGCGAGTAAACGGTGGTGGTATGAATTCGCCTTTTTGCTCTGCCGGACGCTCCCGAGTGTGCGTCAGGCAGAAATACCAATACAAAAGCGTAGCCGCGAGGCGGTAATGTTATGGAAGCACTGATCTCTCCACGACATTTCCACTTCGCGGCCGTTTGAATCGATGATAAGCCCCTTTGCTAAGGGCTAAAGAGTAACTATTTTTTTGCTTTTACATCCGTTACGATCAATTCCGTTCGGTTACGGTCAAGAAGGTCGCCAATTTTTATGTCGAAAGTATCATCTTTGGATAGCGTTATGTCAGGAAACCAAATACTCATACTTGATTTTTCTTTATCGCTGATGCTCTTTGTATCCGATACCGCCTTACGATCATTATCCCATTCAAATACTTTTCCTTTTATTTTGATTGACTCGTTCGGGATCGATAGATAGATATCAGAGAAAGAAATATTATAGCTGAAATTTTTCTTTTGTATAAGGGATACATAAACTATTGAGCCGGATTGAGTTGGCTCAACGTTCTCAATATTTAATTTAATCGATTTTATTTCCTCTTTTCGATTAACTTTTAGATTCTTCGCCTGCATTGCATAGGAACAAAAGATCAAAAGTAATGATATAATAATTCTCATTGCTGTATTTTTTTTGTGTTAATTGTATTTTTTGTGTTAATAAAGTTTCCAATTATGCCATTCGTTGACAATATTTGGAGTGGCAGATACAGTGGGGGTTTGGGACTTGCCGTTTATTACTAAAGATTTTCTTTTCACATTATCTTTGAGTGATTCAAACAGTTCTCCTAATGTAATTTGACCGCAGCTGTCTTTCAGTTGTTTAAGGAGATAATAAGTAAACAGGCCGTGAGATTTCTCTATATAAGGGTAGGCTGTTTCGTCTCCTTGAGATGAGGATATTACGACAGTGTTGCCTTTTGGGGTCGCCGTTTTTGCCTTAATCCTAATACCACGCGCGGCATACAACATTTCATTACCGCGAGCGGAGCCACTGAAACATGCATCGATCAATATGATGTTGCGTTGAGACGGTATTGTTCCAAAGATTTCGTAAAAATCAGAGATAGCATAGCAAGTCGATAAATCGGAAGTGTATCCGTCAACCGGCATCAAGTATGCGTTACCTGTCTTTTCATCTGGAAAACCATGTCCGGAATAATATATTAGAAAAGAAGCTTGACCGTCATATGCTTCAGCAATCTGACGTATCAGATTGATCTCCCGCTTGATGTTATTAAGTGTGGCATCTTTAACCAGATGAATATTACTCTCCGGTATGCCAAGAGTCTTACGGCAGTATTGCGCAAATATTTCACCGTCGTTTAAAGCATTGGCAACCTTTGCCACATCCTGATAATTCTCATTAGAGATAATTAGAGCAAACGTATTGTCTGACTTTATAGATGAGAAGGGAATATCAATATCAACATCCGAAACACTGTTTAAATCATATTTAGGATTATGATATTCAGTAAGACTCATAGTTTCATTTGAATTAACTGATTTCGGCTCTGAGTCCATTACTTTAGTTTCTATCCTAATATCATCGGCGATTAAATTGTTTTCACCCGTTGTTTTGGTGTTATTATCGCGGCTTTTACAAAACTCTGCTATGTGGGGCAGATCGTTGTGGAAATTCTTATTATCATATCGTTTTTGCCATTCATCTGCCCGCTTTATATCAGAAGTCACACCAATTCCCATGCGATAGCAACGTGCAAGTTCAAGCATTGCCGGAGGGAAACCGCGTTCTGCGGCGCGCCGATATGTAGAGAAGGCCAAAGTAATATCCTTGTTTACCCCAATACCATACTCATAGCATTGCGCAATATAATATTGAGCTAATACATCATTCGTGCCGGCGGCGCGTTTAAGAATTCCAATGGCATTTTCAATCTCACCATGTTGCAGCGATTGAAAAGCACTCTCCACTCGATTGCTCAAAGTGTAACTGTTAGAAAATAAAGCGATACTAAAAGATATCAAGCAAAAGAAAAAGCGCATATAATATTAATTCATGATAGGTTGCTATTTCGGATAAGCAACCTATCATATCAATTTTGAAATTAACGGTTGTTGTTAAACTGTGAAAAATCCTTGTTATTGAAGTATTTCATTTTGCCCCAGTTGGATTCTTCACCCTCGAAAATAATTTCACTTTTATAATAGGTTTCATCTCGATTCGCAAAGAGAGCGGCAGCAGCTCCTCCTGTTCCCAGTATAGCTAACCCAGCGAGTAGCCCTTGTCCAAATGACATCCCCTTTTTCTTCGAAATCCATACAGGGTTAAGCGAAAATGTTCCCTTTTTGAAATTTCCGGTCCAATCGCAAACAATTACCGGAGATTTATCTTGCTCAAATTCAAATGGGGTATCAGCTTTAACATGAACTTTTGCTGCTTCTGTTTTCTTAACGCCAAAACCACTTTTCTCTTTATTGGAAAGTTCAAGAGGCATTTCAACGTAAAATGGAGCTAAATACAAATCACTTACCCACGTAGATATTGCAATAGGTGTCCAGTTCTCCGAACGTTTGTTAAATGAATAGGCTAATGAAGCTCCAATATTATTTACACTTTCATCTTCTGTAAGGTGACGTGAAGCCGTTCCGAGATAATTTTCCCCCATAGGATCAGCTTCCAGTGATTCATTAACTAACTCATTAAGAATAGTTAATAATCTCTCTTCATATTCCGAAAAATCGCCTGAAGGAGATTCTGTAGTGGTATATTTTCCATACATACCTCCAGCTAAATTGCATATAAAAGTTTCGTTTTGCTTATTGCCAACTGAAGGAGCGATAGAGAAAAAGGAGTCTTCAATAGATACATTACCTTTCGATGCTTTTTTATCATCTTGATGTTTTGAATACATTGGGTAAGACGATCCGTTGTGTATTAAGAAACACTGTGAAAGGTCTAAAAATATAGTTTTATCTGTTTTATTAATTGCATATAGTTTTTCATTGTAGATTTCAAGTTTGATATTTTCATCCTCAAAAACACTATTCGCAGGAGAGTAAGCCATTACGAGTGCTGTACGATAGTTTGTTGATAACTCCTTGGCAAATGTTGTTAATCCTGATAGCAGGCACATCATTGCGAAAACAAATAAAAATTTTTTCATAATGAAATAAGTTGCCGCGGTCATCCTCTCGTTGGCGTAAATTGTTGATTAATAAAGGAAAAGCGTAGGAATCTGTATCATTTGCCGTCCTACTTTCCGAGGCTTCTCGCATTGCCCATCAATAGTCGGACGGCAACGCAGAAGCCCACGCCAGTATATGCAACCATCGCTTCCGAAACAATTCCTCACGGAATAACGAGCCGAAAGCAGGATATTACATAACCACGGGCATCTACCGTTGCTCAATCCTTGACTATTGATTGAAATTTTGCGAGAATTTCGGAAAGTCAAGAATCAGCGCGGATAAACGCTTTTAAATCAGTATTTTCACTGCATCCCACCTCTCTTGCCCCTCCCAAGCGGATCGTGATCCTACTGGCGTGAACACGGGAGACGGTCTGCATCGGCAAAGATACAACAATTATGTTGTTTTGCAAAAATATTTTTGGGTTGTGATGTCAACCACTTTGATGCAGTTCAATGCCGCAGCGATGCTCGCACGCGCTCCCGCGCGTGCGTTTTGGGGTGGGGGGATGATTCGTGAGGTGAAGGTGCGCGACAACGGCGTGGAATGGAGTGCCGAAGGCACGAGGTTGTTGATAACCACGGGTGCAAGCCCGTGGAGAACAGCATGAAACTCTCTCGTGAGCTGCGGAGCTGCGATGTAGTAAGAACGGCTCAAACGACATCGCAGCTCCGCAGCTCATATTGTCAGGGGCACTTGTCCGCGGGCTTCACCCGCGGTTATGTACAACGACGGGCTTCCAGCCCTGATTTTCATTAACGCGGCGGCAGGGTGGTGCGCGACGATGGCGGATGATGGTGCGAGTAAACGGCGGTGGTATGAATTCGCCTTTTTTCTCTGCCGGACGCACCCGAGTGTGCGTCCCTACTGGGACGATGCACAACTATTTATATAACAAGGATGTAAATTTGGGGGCGGTGCGGGTGTTTAGATCGTTGAGTCGTGGGATATGTCTGCATCGGTCGGGATCAGATGTCGCTTTCGGAGACGTAGCCGTTCATCACGGCGTAGATGCCGAGGCCTGAGATGCTCTTGATGCCGAGTTTGGCGGTGATGTTCTTGCGATGGGTGAGCACGGTGTTGATGCTTATTGAGAGGCGGTCGGCTATTTCCTTGTTGATGCATCCGCGGGCGAGAAGGCTTAGCACGTCGATCTCGCGCTGGGAGAGGGCTGACTGCTCGGCCGCGGGTGAGGGGAGTGATGAAAGTATTTCCTGCAGGTGCTCCAGCAGCACGTCGGTGTGAGCCGATGGGTCGATGGTAAGGAATGAGTCGGAGGGGACTGACGTGATTATGGCCGTTGTCTTGCGTCGTGGCGCGAAAAAGGCCGAATGTTGCACCACGGCATCCGTATCGGCTATCCACAGAGTAGGTTCCGCGTCGGGGGGCGACGATGGAGATGCGTCGGTCACTTCGGCATCGCTTATGATACCCAACAGGCGTCGCATACCTTCCCGGCGGAGGGTGTCGCTGCACACTATCGCTACGAGCGGTCGCTTCATCGCTTGGAGGCCAGCTCGAGGGCGGCGGGGCGGAGGATGAGGTTGCGGATACGGTTGTTTTTGCTCAGATCGGTGCGCAGACCGGCCACGGCTACTATGGTGGCGTAGCACAGGTTGGGGTCATATTCGCCCGATATGTTGCGCACGATCATGCTGAGGAGATCGGCGAGCATTTCTTCCACCGCTTCGGCCGCGGCGGTGTCCACTTCGGGTACGGCATCGTTGTCGTTACGCTCAGCCGAGAGGGCGCGCAGGGTGGGGAAGAGGCTCTTAAGGTCACTGTCGATCAGCGCTATCAGGTCGGTCTTGGCCTTGTCAAAGAGGCGTCGGAGCAGTGTTAGGCTCGAGTTGTCGGGCCCTGAGGCGACAAGAGCGTTGAAATGCCGCTCTATGTTGGGTATCTGGAAGTGACGGTAATAGCGGTCGGTGAGCTCAAGGTAGCTGAGCATGGTGGGCATGTCGACCCGGCTGAGGGCAGTGGCGGGGAAATAGTCGCGGCTGGCGAATGTGTTGATTATCGTCACGAGGAAATCGGGCGACAGGCGGTGGGCCGCTGCGACTTCGGTCACGGAGCGGTCGTCGGTTCCGAGCGCTATGCCCAGTCGGTTTATGACCGGTATTATGGAAGGATCAGCAAGGATTACCTCACTGAGCGGAGTATCGGCGGTGATGATTTTCATGGTTTGGCAAGATTGAGGTTTTTTAGCGGCGGCGCACCACTATGTAGCCGCTTTCGGTGATAACGGCGTCCATCATCACGTCGTGAGGCTCAACGGGTACTTCATCCACGAGCTGGAAATCGTAACCCACGCCTATCTTGACGGCGCGGCTCGTGGCAAGCAGGCGGTCGTAATATCCCTTTCCGCGTCCCAGTCGGGCACCACGTCGGTCATAGGCCACGCCGGGGATAACGATAAGCTCAATTTCGTCGATTGAAGTCACATCGTCGCCCGTGGGCTCCTCGATGTGAAATGAGCCGAGGGCAAGGCGCTGGCTGTCGTAGGGGAGTATCTCGAGGTTGACCCCGTTGACACGCGGCAGGAAGAAGCGCTTGCGTCCGCTCCACTTGGCGATGAACTCGCGCGTGGAGAGCTCGTCGGGGAGGGAGTGATACATGAGTATATTGCCGGCGAGGATAAACTCGGCGGTCTGCTCGAGCAGGGCAAACACGCGGGCGGCGGCCTGAGCCTTATCCTGCTCGGTAAGAAGTGTCTTGCGTGCCTTTACGTGGCGGCGGATATCGTCCTTGTTCATGATGATAGAGAGATTACCTGATTATCTAATTGTTTTATTCCGGGCTCTCATCGGGCAGGAGGGGAAATGCCGCCTCGCCGCGGCCGAGTGCGTCGAGCGCCTCGCCTACGGTGGGATCAGTGTCGTTGAAGACCTGATAATAGGCTTCGGTGCCCAGCATGTTGCGGGTGATGAGAGCTTTCAGATTGTCAACAATCAAGTCGCGCGATTGGTTTATGTAGCCCATTCTGACGGGCACGCCCTCGCGCATGGTGTATTGCACGAACTCGCTGAGCAGCACGCCGTCAGAGGGGATTATCTCAAGCAGTTCGTCGGGAGTGCGGGCCTGTGACAGACGGGCGCGGTTGGCGTCGGTAAACGTGAACGTGAATTTATGGAACAGACCTCGGTTGACCACGTCGAGATACCACGACGTGATACCCGAAGTGTCGTTGGGCACGAACAAGTCAGGCATTATGCCGCCACCGCCGTATACCTCGCGGCCGTGAAGTGTGGTGAAAATCAATGAGCGGTCGAGGTGTATGCTGTCGGCCGAGTAGAATTCGCCGTGGGAATAGCGTTCGTTGAGGTCGTTTTCGTAGTCCACGCCGGGAGCGTAGGTTTTCTGTATGCAGCGCCCCGACGGGGTGTAGTAGCGGGCTACGGTCAGGCGCACGGCACTGCTGTCGGGCAGCTCGTGCTGATGCTGTACGAGACCTTTGCCGAAAGAGCGGCGACCCACCACGAGGCCGCGGTCATTGTCCTGAATGGCGCCTGAAAGGATTTCGCTCGCGCTTGCGGTGAGTTCGTCGATGAGCACCACCACTTCACAGTCGCGCAGCGCGCCCGTGCCGTCGGCTACAGTGGCGGCATTGTTGGAATCCTTGCGTCCGCGCATGCTCACTATAGGCTGTCCCGCGCCCAAGAACTCGTTGGCTATCAGCACGGCCGGTTCCATATATCCTCCGCCGTTGCCGCGCAGGTCGATCATGAACGCCCGCGCGCCGCCGGCCCGCAGGTTGATGGCCGCGGTGATGAATTCGCCGAAGGTATTGGCGCCGAACTTGTTGATATGTATGTAGCCTGTGGTATCGTTGATCATGTATGCCGCATCTACGGTGTTGACCGGAATGTCGCCGCGGGTGATCTCAAATGTGAGCAGGCCTTTCACGCCCGGACGCTTCACGTCGACCTTGACCACCGATCCGCGGTCGCCGCGCAGCGACTTGAGCACACGCGACTGAGGCCACTGCCGCCCGGCGGCAATAGAATCGTCGATGGCCACTATGCGGTCGCCGGCCATGATGCCTACCTTATCCGACGGGCCTCCGGGTATCACCTCAAGCACGTTGATGGTATCGCCGAGCATATTGAACTGGATGCCCACGCCAGAGAACGAGCCGCCGAGATCTTCATTCACCTGCTGCAGATCAGAGGCGGGGATATAGGTGGAATGGGGGTCGAGATGCGAGAGAAGGTCGGGAATGGAAACTTCAAGAAGGCTGTCGATGTTGACATTGTCCACGTAATTCTCATCCACAAGTCCGAGAATGGCATCAATCTTGGCCCGCGACGGGGAGTCATATCTGTCGGAAAACAGATATTTACCGAGCCACATGCCTGCAATCAAGGCGATGGCCACCACCAGAGGCAGCCATACGGCCGTTTTGCGTAAATTCTGATTCATCTATGTATTAAAAAAATAGCTTTTTGATTTCTGACGGAAAAGTATCGGGGATAAATCGCGCGTGTGTGTCATTCAATCTCCTCTATGTGGCAACATTCCACTCCCGCGCGGCGCAGCAGATCGATGCCGTCGGTTATGCGGTAGAGTTCATTGAACACCACCCGCTTTATGCCGGCCTGAATTATGAGTTTCGCGCAATCGAGGCATGGCGACGCGGTGATGTAGAGCGTGGCGCCGTCGCTGGAGTTGTTGCTTCGGGCCACCTTGGTTATGGCATTGGCCTCGGCGTGGAGCACATAGCTCTTTGTGAGGCCGCTTTCGTCCTCACAAATGTTTTCAAATCCCGCCGGAGTACCGTTGAATCCGTCGGAGATTATAGCGCGGTCTTTCACCAGCAGCGCGCCCACCTTGCGGCGCTCGCAATAGGAATTCTCAGCCCATATCCGCGCCATGCGCAGGTAGCGGCGGTCGAGTACCTCACGTTTATCCATATACATGAATTAATTGTGCCACAAAATTACTCAATTTCCCCTATTTCCCACCATAAAAGCGAAATATTTTGAGCGGAAACGGCCTGTCAAAGAGCGGCGGCTCACTTTTTTTGCGCGGGCAGTGCACAATTTTAACATTTGCAGCGTTATATATTTATACGTCAATCAAGAAATTGTGTGAAATCATGAGTAAATCATCTCTTTTAATCGGTATAATGGCTGCAATGTCGCTCGGATCGTGCTCGACGATCAACAGTATCATCCACCGTCAGGCAAAGGACACTCCCGCGCCTGCCGCTCCCGTGGCTCCCGTATCGGAAACCACCGTGGTATCGTCAAACCAGTCGGTGAAGGCTATATCAGGCGAGTGGGCCGTAATTGAAATCAATGGCCGTGAACTTAATATCAACGGCGACAATCGCCCTACTTTCACATTTACCGCCGCCCCCGATGTGGCCGGAGCCGTGAGCCTCATAGCTTTCAACGGCTGCAATTATCTCAACGGAACATATCTGGTGGGAGAGAAGAAACTCGTGCCGCAGAGCGAGCTTATATCGTCGCTTATGGCATGTCCCGACGCTCCATATGAATATGAAGTTAATCAGGCGCTGGCCAAGGTGACGGAATACAGCGTGGAACGCGCCGGCGGCATGGCGACACTCCGACTCATGGATGATACCGGCAGGGCGGTGATGGTGCTCCGCAATCACACGCTGTCGTATCTCAACGGCGCATGGAAAGTGCTTCGAATCGACAATAAGACAGTGCCTTCCACGGCCGAAGTAAAGGTAGTGATCGATATTCAGTCGCGCACCATCCACGGTAACGCGGGCTGTAATCTGCTCAACGGGGAGATATTGCTGAATCTCGACGTGCCGGCCGGCATAGAGTTCGGCAATCTGCGCACCACGCGCATGATGTGTCCTGATATCGAGACCGAGCAGGCTTTTCTCGTCGCACTCGAGCAGGTGAAGGCTGCGGCTAATGTCGACGCTGACCATGCTTCGCTCCTTAATGATAAGGATGAGGTGATAGTATCGCTCGAGCGCATCGATCCCGCGAGCATGGAGGAGTGAGAATTTTTAAATTTAGAACGGAGAATTGAGAATTTAAAATTTTAGAATTTTCGGCTCTGCCGGACATAAAAAATGGAGAATCGAGTTTCGGCTCAATTCTCCATTTTTTAATTTTTAAAATTTCAATTACGATCAATCGATTTCCTCATCGGGTTCGTAGCCGCCCATTTCGCGGAGAGCGTTTTTGAGCATGGTGTACTGCTGATAGAGGTTGTTGACGGGGACTTCGTTTTTGGTATAGTCGTGCATCGGGCTCTTGAGGTAGAAGCTGAGCCAGCGCTGAGTGCCATACCATCCGGCGCGTGCTGCGAGGTCGCTCAGGAGCACGAGGTCAAGGCAGAGGGGAGCAGCGAGGATAGAATCGCGGCAGAGGAAGTTGATCTTGATCTGCATGGGGTAGCCCATCCAGCCGAAGATGTCGATGTTGTCCCAGCCTTCCTTATTATCGTTGCGCGGGGGGTAGTAGTTGATGCGCACTTTGTGGTAGTAGCCGGTGTGAGTGCCGTGGTCGGCGCCATAGAGATCGGGCTGATTTTCGGGCACGAGGATTGACTCGAGGGTAGAGAGTTTCGATACCTCCTTGGTGCGGAAGTTGGCGGGCTCGTCGAGCACGAGGCCGTCGCGGTTGCCGAGGATGTTGGTTGAGAACCATCCGCTCAGGCCGAGGCAGCGGGTGCCGATGATGGGAGCGAAGCCTGACTTTACGAGAGTCTGGCCTGTCTTGAAGTCCTTGCCGGCGATAGGCATCTTGGTCTTTTCGGCGAGTTCCCACATGGCGGGGATATCAACTGTGGTGTTGGGAGCGCCCATGATGAAGGGAGCGCCTTCTGTGAGGGCTGCGTAGGCGTAGCACATCGAGGGAGCGACGTGAGCCTTGTCGTCGGCCTTCATGGCTGCTTCGAGGTCGGCGAGGTTGTAGTGAACGTTTTCGTCAACGGGTACATACACTTCGGTCGAAGCTGCCCAGAGCACAACCACGCGGTCGCAGTTGTTTTCCTTCTTGAAGTTGCGTATATCTTCGCGGAGCTGCTCCACCATTTCCCAGCGGGTCTTGTCTTTCATGACGTTGTCGCCTTCGAGACGAGAAGCGTAGTTTTTGTCAAAAGCGGCCTTCATGGGGACGATCTTTTCGAGTTCGTCCTTTACGGGAAGGATATCTTTTTCTTTAAGCACCTCGCAGTTCATGGCGCTTTCGAAAGCGTTGGCGGGATATACGTCCCATGCACCGAATACTATATCGTTGAGGTCAGTGATGGGAACGATTTCGTTGTAGGGGAGGTATTTCTTGTCAGCTCCCTTGCCTACACGGATTTTGTCGTACTGAGTCATCGAGCCGACGGGCTTTGTGAGGCCCTTGCGGGTCATGAGTACGCCGGTCATAAAAGTAGAGGACACTGCTCCGAGACCCACGACGAGCACGCCAAGACGGCCGGTAGCGGGTTTAACGTCGGTTTTCTTCATGTTTTCTAAGGTTGAAACTAATATTATATTAATGTATTATCACATAGGAGCGGCTGCTGTGAGGTCGCAGTCACCGAAATTGCCGTCAAAAATACTGCTAATTTTTTTAAATGTAAAATTTTTGATATTGTAATTTTAGTGTTATTTGCTAAATGTAGTTAAAGAAACGTAGATTGTAATAAAAAATGGTAATTCTGGTGCTGAAAGATGTAGTAATAGTAAATGAGTGTTAATCGGGTGCGGTGATTCATGTACAGTGGCGGCGGATAATACCGATAGCTCCCCCGCCTCTGACAATCCCGGACGACACCGGATGGGTCAGACAAGTCAGACGAGTCCGACATGTCCGACGAGTCCGACAGATCAGGCAGCCCTGACTTGGCAGGGGCGACCTGCCGGTATTCTGAAAAAGTCGGGCGGAAGTGCATGAAAAATATTTTGCGGAAATGTTTGGTAGTTAGGAAAATAAGTTGTAATTTTGCAACGCTTTAAGAGTATTGCGCCCGTATGTCAGCCGTAACAATTTGATTGTCAGGCTGATATATCTATGTGGCAGGTGCTCTTGAGGCGTCCGAAAAAGAAACGTAATTCGAATAATAAACATAAAGTATAACTAAAACAACTAAGATGCCTACTATTCAGCAATTAGTAAGAAAAGGACGTGTAGCCCTCGAAGACAAGAGCAAGTCTCCCGCTCTCGACAGCTGTCCGCAGCGTCGTGGCGTGTGTGTACGTGTCTACACCACCACCCCCAAGAAACCTAACTCGGCAATGCGTAAAGTAGCCCGTGTACGCCTCACCAACGGTAAGGAAGTCAACAGCTACATCCCCGGTGAAGGTCACAACCTTCAGGAGCACTCGATCGTGCTTGTACGCGGTGGTCGTGTTAAGGACCTCCCCGGTGTACGCTATCACATTGTCCGCGGTACTCTCGATACCTCCGGTGTCAAGGATCGCACCCAGCGTCGCTCCAAGTATGGTGCAAAACGCCCCAAAGCCGGTAAGAAGTAATCAGAGACCGACTACTGAAAAGCGTTACCGTTTCTTTTCTTAACTATCAATTCAAAAACAGAGTAAATTAACCTCGTTTTTGTGATTGGAAAAGGCTAAATCAAAAGGTTGAGTAAACCCTCACGAGCGGTCAGAGGACCGCGACTCCGAAAAGGGTTGAAGATGAAGATGCAGCAACAACCAAGCAACAAAAACAAAACATTTCTAAAACAATGAGAAAGGCTAAGCCCAAAAAGCGGGTAATTCTCCCCGATCCCGTGTTTCACGATGTAAGAGTGTCAAAGTTCGTCAACCACCTTATGTATGACGGCAAGAAGAACACTTCCTACACTATTTTCTATACGGCTCTCGAACTTGTGAAAGCCAAGATGCCCAACAACGAGGAAACCGCCCTCGAAATCTGGAAAAAAGCCCTCGAAAACGTCACTCCCCAAGTGGAGGTTAAGTCGCGCCGAGTAGGTGGTGCAACCTTCCAGGTCCCCACTGAAATCCGTCCCGACCGTAAAGAATCAATCTCAATGAAAAACCTTATCCTCTACGCACGCCGCCGCGGAGGAAAGACCATGGCTGAAAAGCTCGCCGCTGAAATCGTCGACGCTTTCAATGACCAAGGTGGCGCATTCAAGCGCAAGGAAGATATGCACAAGATGGCCGAGGCCAACCGCGCATTCGCTCACTTCCGTTTCTGAGATTAAGATTAATAACTTTAATTACACAATAGCACATAAATGGCTAAATCCGACGAACAACTTAAGTATACCCGCAACATCGGCATCATGGCTCACATCGATGCCGGTAAGACCACCACTTCCGAGCGTATCCTTTTCTACACCGGTCTTACCCACAAGATCGGCGAGGTGCACGATGGTGCAGCTACCATGGACTGGATGGAGCAGGAGCAGGAGCGCGGTATCACCATTACCTCCGCCGCTACCACCACTTTCTGGAACTACGACGGTGAGAAATATAAAATCAATCTTATCGACACTCCGGGACACGTTGACTTTACCGTTGAGGTAGAGCGTTCGCTCCGTGTGCTCGACGGCGCTGTGGCTACATTCTGCGCCGTGGGTGGTGTCGAGCCCCAGTCTGAGACCGTATGGCGTCAGGCCGACAAATATAATGTGCCCCGTATCGGTTACGTCAACAAGATGGACCGCTCGGGTGCCAACTTCTTTGAAGTAGTGCGTCAGCTCAAGGACGTGCTCGGTGCAAATCCCTGTCCCATTCAGATTCCTATCGGTGCTGAGGAGACTTTCAAGGGTGTGGTTGACCTCATCCGCATGAAGGCTATCTTCTGGCACGATGAGACCATGGGTGCCGACTACTCTATCGAGGATATTCCCGCCGGACTTCAGGCCGAGGCCGAAGAGTGGCGCGACAAGATGCTCGAGAAGATCGCCGAGTTTGACGACGCTCTCATGGAAAAATACTTTGACGATCCCTCCACCATCACTGAAGAGGAAATCCGCCGCGCTCTCCGCAAGGCTACCCTCTCGATGGAGGTTGTGCCCATGATCTGCGGCTCGTCGTTCAAAAACAAGGGCGTTCAGTGTCTGCTCGACGCTGTGTGCGCTTACCTCCCCAGCCCCACCGATGCCGGTGCAGTGGAAGGTCACGCTATCGACGACCCCGACAAGATCGAAACCCGCGAGCCCTCGAGCGACGCTCCCATGTGTGCTCTCGCGTTCAAGATCGCTACCGACCCCTATGTAGGCCGTCTCTGCTTCTTCCGCGTATATTCAGGCGACATGGTTGCCGGAAGCTACGTGCTCAACAGCCGCTCGGGTAAGAAAGAGCGTGTGTCGCGTCTGTTCCAGATGCACTCCAACAAGCAGAATGCCAAGGAAGTGATCGGTTGCGGCGATATAGGTGCCGGCGTAGGTTTCAAGGATATCCGCACCGGTGATACCCTCTGCGCCGAAGATGCTCCCATCGTGCTCGAGGCAATGGAATTCCCCGATCCCGTGATCGGTATCGCCGTTGAGCCCAAGACTCAGAAAGACCTTGACAAGCTCGGCGTAGGTCTCCAGAAGCTCGCCGAGGAAGACCCCACATTCCGCGTAGAGACCAACGAAGAGACCGGCCAGACCGTCATCTCGGGTATGGGTGAGCTTCACCTCGATATCATCATCGACCGTCTCCGCCGCGAGTTTAAGGTAGAATGTAATCAGGGCCGTCCGCAGGTAACCTATAAGGAAGCCATCACCAAGCCCGTTGAGCTCCGCGAGGTATTCAAGAAGCAGACCGGTGGTCGCGGTAAGTTTGCCGATATCATCGTGCGCGTCGAGCCTCAGGACGAAGGTTTCGAAGGCAACCTCCAGTTCGTCGACGAGGTCAAGGGCGGTAACATTCCCAAGGAATTCATTCCCTCGATCCAGAAAGGTTTCACCACCGCTATGAAGAACGGTGTGCTTGCAGGCTTCCCCGTTGAACACCTCAAGGTTACCGTACTCGACGGTTCGTTCCACCCCGTTGACTCCGATCAGCTCTCATTCGAGCTCTGCGCAATTCAGGCCTTCAAGAAGGCTTCGGAAAAGGCTGCTCCCGTGCTGCTCGAGCCTATCATGAAGATCGAAGTCGTAACCCCCGAGGAATCGATGGGTGACGTGATCGGCGACCTCAACAAGCGCCGCGGTCAGGTGGAAGGTATGGAGACAAGCCGTTCAGGCGCCCGCGTCGTTAAGGCCAAGGCTCCGCTTGCCGAAATGTTCGGTTACGTGACCGCGCTCCGTACCATCACTTCAGGTCGTGCCACCTCTACCATGTCGTTCAGCCACTACGCTGAAGTATCAAGCTCGATCACCAAGCAGGTACTTACCGAGTGTCAGGGCCGCGTGGACCTCGTGAAATAATCAATAATCGTCAACAATCATTCAACCCTATAAGATGGACCAAACAATCAGAATCAAACTCAAATCCTACGACTACAACCTCGTAGACAAGTCGGCTGAGAAGATTGTGAAGACTGTAAAAGCCACCGGTGCCGTAATCTCGGGTCCCATACCCCTGCCTACCCACCGCCGCATCTTCACCGTCAACCGCTCAACTTTCGTTAACAAGAAATCGCGCGAGCAGTTCCAGCTGTCGAGCTACAAGCGCCTCATCGACATCCACAACTCCACCTCCAAGACTGTGGACGCCCTGATGAAGCTCGAGCTCCCCTCAGGCGTGGAAGTAGAAATCAAGGTCTGATTCCTCACACAATACAATTTTCCCAGAAAAGACAACAAGATTTTAACCAACCATTTTAATACAACAGAGAAATGCCAGGATTAATAGGAAAAAAAATCGGAATGACATCCGTTTTCAGTGCCGACGGCAAAAACGTGCCGTGCACTGTTATCGAAGTAGGTCCCTGCGTCGTTACTCAGATTAAGACTGCCGACACCGACGGCTATGAAGCAGTGCAGCTTGGCTTCGAGGAAAAGAAGGAGAAGCACACCACCGCTCCCATGGCAGGTCACTTCAAGAAGGCAGGAGTAGCTCCGCAGCGTCACTTGGCCGAGTTCAAGGGTTTCGAGGAAGTAAACCTCGGTGACACCATCACCGTGGATCTCTTCACCGAAAACGATTTCGTCGACATCCAAGGTGTGTCGAAAGGTAAAGGATTCCAGGGCGTAGTGAAGCGTCACGGTTTCGGCGGTGTAGGTCAGTCGACCCACGGCCAGCACAACCGTCTGCGCGCTCCCGGTTCGGTAGGTGCCTGCTCTTACCCCGCTAAGGTGTTCAAGGGAATGCGCATGGCCGGCCAGATGGGCAACCAGAACGTCACCATTCAAAACCTCCAAGTAGTTAAAATCCTCCCCGAGCACAACCTCATGCTGATCAAAGGCTCAGTGCCCGGAAGCAAAGGTTCAATCTTAATAATCGAGAAATAATGGAACTCGCAATTTACAACATAAAAGGACAAGACACCGGCCGCAAAGCAACACTCAACGACGAAGTATTTGCTATCGATGCTAACGAGCAAGCCGTTTATCTCGACGTTAAGCAATACCTCGCCAACCAGCGCCAGGGTACTCACAAATCTAAAGAACGTTCGGAAGTTTCAGGCTCCACCCGCAAGCTCCACAAGCAGAAGGGTGGCGGCGGCAGCCGTATAGGTGATATCAACTCACCCGTGCTCGTCGGTGGTGGACGCGTTTTTGGTCCCCGTCCCCGCGACTACCGTTTCAAACTCAACAAGAAGGTGAAACAGCTCGCACGCCGCAGCGCTCTTACCTACAAAGTTCAGGATTCGCAGCTCATCGTAGTGGAAAACTTCACTTTCGACGCTCCCAAAACTAAAGATTTCGTAAATTTTGCTAAAAATCTTAAAGTTGACGGAAAGAAAGTGCTTCTCGTTTTACCCTCTCGCGATAATAACGTAACTTTGTCAGCCCGTAACGTACCTGATGCCGACACCATCTGCGCTGCCGACATCAATACCTATGCGCTCATGAACTCAAACGCCATCATCCTCACCGAAGATGCGCTCGAGCTCATCAATAAACTTTAATAACCCCGTGAGAAATCAATAACGGCACATTACAACAATGGAAATTTCAATCACCCCCATCGTAACCGAGAAAGCCAACAAGATCTCGGAAAAGTACAACCGCTACACTTTCCGCGTTTCTCCCGAGGCCAACAAGTATCAGATCAAAGCCCTCGTAGAGGAACTCTACGGCGTTAAAGTGACCCGTGTCAACACTATGAACGTCCGCGCCAAGAATAAATCGCGCTGGACCAAGAGCGGTCTCCTCCGCGGAAACACCGCAGCATGGAAAAAGGCTCTCGTCACCGTAGCCGAAGGTCAGTCAATCGACTTCTATAGCAATATCTAAATAAAATGGCAGTAAGAAAATTCAAGCCCACTACCCCCGGGCAGAGACACAAAATTATCGGTGTATTCAAGGGTACAATCACTGCTACAACACCGGAAAAATCCCTTACAGTCGGGAAACGTGCCTCAGGCGGCCGCAACAACGAAGGCCACCTCACCAACCGCTACCTCGGTGGCGGTCACAAGCGTAAATTCCGTATCATCGACTTTAAGAGAACCAAGGACGGAATTCCCGCAGTAGTAAAATCCATCGAATACGATCCCAACCGCTCGGCACGCATCGCCCTTCTCTACTATGTAGACGGTGCCAAGACCTACATCATCGCCCCCAACGGCCTTGAGGTAGGTGCCACAGTGGTATCAGGTCCCGACGCAGCTCCCGAAGTAGGAAATGCGCTCCCCTTAAGCAAAATCCCCGTCGGTACACTCATTCACAATATCGAGCTCCGTCCCGGTCAGGGTGCTTTCATGGCACGCTCAGCCGGTACATTCGCTCAGCTCGTATCACGTGAAGGCGACTATGTGATTGTCAAATTACCTTCAGGTGAAACCCGCAAGGTCCTCGCCGCCTGCAAAGCAACAGTAGGTGTCGTAGGCAACTCTGAGCACTCACTCGAGCGCTCGGGTAAAGCGGGCCGTTCACGCTGGCTCGGACGCCGTCCCCGCAACCGCGGTGTAGTTATGAACCCTGTCGATCACCCCATGGGTGGTGGTGAAGGCCGCGCTTCCGGTGGTCATCCCCGCTCGCGCAAGGGTCTTTACTCTAAGGGTCTCAAGACACGTGCACCCAAGAAGCAATCGTCCAAGTACATTGTCGAAAGACGTAAAAAGTAATCTGAATTAATTTGAAACACTTATGAGTCGTTCACTTAAAAAAGGCCCCTTCATCAGCGTCAAGCTCGAAAAGAAAGTAGCCGCCATGGAAGAATCCGGTAAAAAGACCGTAATCAAGACATGGTCGCGCGCTTCGATGATCGCTCCCGAATTCGTAGGCCACACTTTCGCAGTTCACAACGGCAACAAGTTTATTCCCGTTTACGTCACCGAGAACATGGTAGGTCACAAGCTGGGCGAATTTGCCCCCACCCGTACCTTCCGCGGTCACTCCGGCAATAAGAAGAAATAAACCCAAGCCACATCTTTCCAACTGACAAAAAATATACCAAATAAAATGGGTGTAAGAAAAAGAAACTCAGCCGACATCAGAAAAGAACGTCAAAAGACTATCGCGTTTGCCAAGCTGACAAATATCCCCACCTCGCCCCGCAAGATGCGCCTCGTGGCTGATCTCGTGCGCGGTGTCGAAGTCAACAAGGCCCTCGGCATTCTCAAATTCTCCAATAAAGAAGCTGCCGCTCGTCTCGAAAAGCTCCTCCGCTCAGCTATCGCTAACTGGGAAGCCAAAAACGAGCGCAAGGCCGACGCCGGCGAGCTTTACGTGACCACAATCTACGTAAACTGCGCGCCTATGCTCAAGCGCCTCCGTCCCGCTCCGCAGGGTCGTGGCTACCGTATCCGCAAACGTGCCAATCACGTAACTCTGATTGTCGACACTAAAGAAAACAAAAACGCTTAAAACGCTTATATAAATGGGACAAAAAGTAAACCCGATCAGCAATCGATTAGGAGTAATTCGCGGCTGGGACTCCAACTGGTATGGCGGTAAGAAATACGGCGATACCCTCCTCGAAGACTCAAAACTCCGCAAATATCTCAACGTTCGTCTCGCAAAATCAAGCGTATCACGTATCGTTATCGAGCGCACTATGAAGCTCATCACAATCACCGTATGCACCTCGCGTCCCGGTCTTATCATCGGCAAAGGTGGCTCGGAGGTTGACAAACTCAAGGAAGAGCTCAAGAAAATCACCGACAAGGATATCCAGATCAATATCTACGAAGTAAAACGCCCCGAGCTCGACGCTCAGATCGTAGCTTCGACTATCGCACGCCAGATCGAAGGCAAGATCGCCTACCGCCGCGCAGTGAAGATGGCTATCGCTGCCACCATGCGCTCAGGTGCCGAAGGTATCAAGATTCAGATCTCAGGCCGTCTCAACGGCGCCGAAATGGCACGCTCCGAGATGTTCAAGGAAGGCCGTACGCCTCTCCACACTCTCCGTGCCGACATCGACTACGCACTGGTTGAAGCCCACACCAAGGTCGGTGTTATCGGTGTGAAAGTATGGATATGCCGCGGCGAAGTTTACGGCAAGCGCGATCTCGCCCCCAACTACACCGTAGCACAGAAGGAATCCCGCCCCGCAGGCGCTCCCGCAGGAAACCGTCGCGGCGGCTTCCGCAAACCTAAAAACAACCGTTAAACCGTCAACTGATTACCGAAAATGTTACAACCCAAGAAAACAAAATTCCGCCGCGCCCAAAAGGGTCGCATGAAAGGAAACGCTCAGCGTGGCAACCAGCTGGCATTCGGTTCATTTGGTATCAAGACCCTCGAATCGAAATGGATTACCGGTCGTCAGATCGAGGCTGCCCGTATCGCTGTGACACGTCACATGCAGCGTCAGGGTCAGATCTGGATCCGCATCTTCCCCGATAAGCCTATCACCAAGAAGCCTGCCGAAGTCCGCATGGGTAAAGGTAAAGGTAACCCCGAAGGATATGTTGCGCCCGTCACTCCCGGCCGCATCCTCATCGAAGTTGAAGGCGTGCCCTTCGAAGTCGCTAAGGAGGCGCTCCGTCTGGCCGCTCAGAAACTTCCCGTAACCACAAAATTCATCGTGCGTCGTGACTACGACCCCACTCAAAACGTCTAAGTCCACATGAAACAAGAAGAAATCAAAGAAATGCCCACTCAGGATCTGCGCGATCGCTTGGTGGAAATGCAGAAAGACTACGCACAGCTTAAAATCAACCATGCCATTTCGCCACTGGACAGCCCCGCCAAGATCACTGCGGCACGCAAAGATATCGCACGTGTTAAAACCGAGCTCCGCCAGCGCGAACTCAACAACAAATAATCTATTCCAAAATCAACCGACATGGAAAAAAGAAATCTCCGTAAAGAGCGAATCGGCGTAGTCTCTTCCAATCGTGGCGACAAGACCATCACCGTCACCATCAAATGGAAAGAAAAGCACCCCATCTACGGTAAATTCGTGAATAAAACCAAAAAATACCACGCCCACGACGAAAACAACGAATGTCAGGTAGGCGACACCGTGCGTCTCATGGAGACCCGTCCCCTCAGCAAGACAAAACGTTGGAGACTCGTAGAAATCATCGAAAAAGTAAAATAATATGATACAGACTGAAAGCCGACTCACAGTCGCCGACAATTCCGGCGCAAAAGAAGCACTCTGCATCCACGTGCTCGGTGGCACAGGCCGTCGTTATGCTTCGGTAGGTGACATCATCGTTGTCTCCGTCAAGAGTGTCATCCCCTCTTCCGACGTAAAGAAGGGTACCGTATCCAAGGCAGTGGTCGTACGCACCAAGAAGGAAATCCGCCGTCCCGACGGTTCCTACATCCGCTTCGACGACAATGCCTGCGTGCTCCTCAACAACGCCGGCGAACTCCGCGGAACCCGTATCTTCGGCCCCGTTGCCCGCGAACTCCGCGCCGCCAACCAGATGAAGATCGTATCTCTCGCACCCGAAGTCCTCTAACTTTCACCACACTACTACAATGAGCAAGAATCACATAAAAAAAGGCGACATTGTCCGCGTGATCTCGGGTGAGGACCGCGGCAAGGAAGGCCGCGTGCTCAAGGTTCTGACCTCGAAGCAGCGCGCCATCGTCGAAGGCATCAACATGGTAACCAAAGCCACCAAGCCTTCAGCCAAGCACCCCGATGGTGGCCTCATCAAGATGGAAGCCCCCATCCATATCTCTAACATCGCCCTTATCGATCCCAAATCAGGCAAGCCCACCCGCGTGTCGATCCGCCGCACCGACGACGGCAAGCTCGTGCGCATCGCTAAAAAATCAGGAGAGGAAATCAAATGAGCAACAAGACAGTAAAAACCGACTATCAGGAAAGAATAGTCCCCGCCCTTACCGAGAAGTTCAGCTACACCACCCCCATGCAGGTGCCCAAGCTGAAGAAAATCGTAATCAATCAGGGCCTCGGCGCTGCCACGCAGGACAAGAAGCTCATCGAGACCGCCATCAACGAGCTCACAGCCATCACCGGCCAGAAAGCCGTGGCTACCCTCTCGCGCAAGGATATCTCGAACTTCAAGCTCCGTAAGAAAATGCCCATAGGCGTGATGGTGACCCTCCGCCGTGAGAAAATGTATGAATTCCTTGAGCGTCTCATCCGTGTCGCCCTTCCCCGTATCCGCGACTTCAAGGGTATCGAAGGCAAGCTCGACGGCCGCGGCAACTACACCCTCGGCATCACCGAGCAGATCATCTTCCCCGAGATCAACATCGACGCCATCAACAAGCTCATGGGTATGAACATCACTTTCGTGACTTCAGCAAATACCGATGAAGAAGGCTACGAGCTCCTCAAGCAATTCGGTCTCCCCTTCAAAAACGCTAAAAACTAATTCCCGACTATGGCAAAAGAATCAATGAAAGCGCGCGAGGTAAAACGTGCAAAGCTCGTTGCCCGCTACGCCAAGAAGAAAGCCGAACTCAAGGCCGCCGGCGACTATGAAGCTCTCCAGCTTCTCCCGAAGAACGCCTCGAGCGTGCGTCTGCACAACCGCTGCTCAATCACCGGACGTCCCAAAGGATACATGCGCCAGTTTGGCATCTCGCGTATCCAGTTCCGCGAAATGGCATCGGCCGGTCTCATCCCCGGCGTGAAGAAAGCTTCCTGGTAATCGCCCGCCCGCTTTTTCAATCAATCTCTGAATACTGCACCCCACGGAATCCGGCACGAGTATCGTTAACTCACAGGCGCGCCATCAACCTTCCTTAATGAACCCGGCCGCGCCGCCGGCTCCATCCTCTTCCTCTTTTCCCTCACCAATCATTCGACCCCGAAAAAGTCAAAATTAAATATTGTTAGGAATCCCCTGATCAATTTAAATCAAAACTACAATGACAGATCCTATTGCAGACTATCTCACAAGATTGAGAAACGCGATCAAAGCCAACCACCGCGTGGTAGAGATTCCCGCCTCAAACTTGAAAAAGGAGATAACCAAAATCCTTTTCGAACAAGGATACATCCTCAACTACAAGTTCATCGAAGGCGAGAACCCCGCAGGTACCATCAAGATCGCCCTCAAGTATGATCCCATCGACAAAGTGAACGCCATCAAGTCGCTCGAGCGCGTATCACGTCCCGGTCTCCGCCGCTACACCGGCTACAAGGACATGCCCCGCGTCCTCAACGGACTCGGTATCGCCATCCTCTCCACCAGCCACGGCGTAATGACCAATAAGAAAGCCCGCGAACTCAAGGTGGGCGGTGAAGTATTATGTTACGTTTACTAATCAGAAAGGAGCAACTACAATGTCACGTATAGGTAAAGCACCCATCACACTCCCTGCAAAGGTTGAAGTAACCGTTGCCCCCGACAACACCGTCACTGTCAAAGGCCCCAAAGGTACACTCTCTCAGAAAGTCAACGAAGACCTCACTGTCAAGGTAGAGGACGGTCACCTCGTGATCACCCGTCCCTCCGACGACCGCGAGCACCGCGCACAGCACGGTCTCTACCGCGCTCTGCTCCACAACATGGTGGTAGGTGTATCTGAAGGATACCGCAAAGAAATGGAACTCATCGGCGTAGGTTTCCGCGCATCGGCTACCGGTCAGGTACTCGAACTCTCGCTCGGTTACTCCCACGCAATATATATCAAGCTCCCCCCCGAAGTAAAAGTAGAGGCCAAGACCGAGCGTAACAAAGCTCCTCTGATCATCCTCGAAAGCTACGACAAGCAGCTCCTCGGCCAAGTATGCGCCAAAATCCGCTCACTCCGCAAGCCTGAACCCTACAAGGGCAAAGGTATCAAGTTTGTCGGCGAAGTTATCCGCCGCAAGTCGGGCAAGTCAGCAAGCGCTAAATAATTTTAACTTCGTACAACTATGGTAAGCAAAATACAAAGAAGAAATAAAATCAAAGCCCGCATCCGCGGTAAAATCTCCGGCACAGCTGCCCGTCCCCGCATGACCGTGTTCCGCTCCAACAAGCAGATCTACGTACAGCTCGTCGACGACCTTGCCGGCAAGACTCTCGTAGCAACATCTTCAAAGGGTATCGAAGAAGGCACCAAGACCGAAATCGCAGCCAAGGTAGGCGAGAAGATCGCCCAGAAGGCTCTCGAAGCCGGCATTACTGAAGTAGTATTCGACCGCAACGGCTACCTCTTCCACGGACGCATCAAATCTCTCGCCGACGCTGCTCGCACCGCCGGTCTCAAATTCTAATCATTCATCATGGCCACCAAATACAATAAAGTAAAGACCACCAACGATCTCGAACTCAAGGATCGTCTCGTTGCCATAAACCGCGTAACTAAAGTAACCAAGGGCGGACGCACCTTTACCTTCGCAGCTATCGTCGTAGTAGGCGACGAGCACGGAGTAGTGGGCTGGGGCCTCGGTAAAGCCAATGAAGTGCAGGCCGCTATCGCCAAAGGTATCGAAGCCGCCAAGAAAAACCTCATCAAGGTTCCCGTGCACAAAGGCACCATTCCTCACGAGCAGGCTGCCAAATTCGGCGGTTCGCGCGTAGTCCTCATCCCCGCTTCCGAGGGTACCGGAGTGAAGGCCGGTGGTGCAATGCGCGCCGTGCTTGAAAGCGTGGGTATCACCGACGTGCTCGCCAAGTCAAAGGGTTCTTCCAACCCCCACAACCTCGTGAAGGCTACTATCGCCGCTCTCGGCGAGATGCGCTCACCCGCTCAGGTAGCCCAGCACCGCGGCATCACAGTCGATCAGGTTTTCAACGGCTAATCCATCCCTTTAATTCTACAAAAATGGCAAAAATCAAGATAACCCAGACCAAGAGCCGCATCAACGCTCCCGCAGTGCAGAAACGCACTCTCGACGCGCTCGGCCTCAAGAAAATGAATCACTCCGTAGTGCTCGAGGACACTCCCTCGGTGCTCGGTATGGTAAAGGCTGTACGTCACCTCGTCACCGTAACCAACGCCTGATTCACGTCGATCCCCTCTCCTCATTATCACTCACTTTTTACACTTAAATTTTCCAAGACATATAAGTTATGGACTTAAGCAATCTTAAACCCGCTCCCGGCTCTGTTACAGCCAAGACCCGCATAGGTCGCGGTGCCGGTTCCGGCAAAGGCGGTACATCTACCCGCGGTCACAAAGGCGCAAAATCACGCTCCGGTTATTCGCGTAAAATCGGTTTCGAAGGTGGTCAGATGCCTCTCCAGCGCCGTCTTCCCAAATTCGGTTTCAAGAACATCTCTCGCGTGGCTTACAAGCCCGTCAATCTTTCTGACCTCGAAGCTCTCGCAGCTGAAGGTGTCACCACTATCGGCTTAGCCGAACTCATCGCCGCAGGTCTGGTCAACAAGAAATCTCTTGTAAAGATCCTCGCCAACGGCACCCTCACCAAGCCCGTCAACGTTACTGCCAACGCTTTCTCGGCAGCAGCCAAGGCAGCTATCGAACAAGCAGGCGGTACCGCCACCACACTCTAATAATCCCCTCCTCAACAAATGAGTTTCGTAAAAACAATCCGTAACATCTGGACCATTGACGAACTCCGTCAACGCATCCTCGTGACACTCCTGCTCGTGCTCGTGTACCGACTGGGCTGTTACGTAGTCCTTCCGGGCATCAGCCCCGACGATCTTGATGCGCTCTCGAAGTTCACCAACAAGAGCGGCCTGATGCAACTTCTCGACATGTTCTCCGGCGGCGCCTTCTCGCAGGCTTCGATCTTCGCCCTCGGTATCATGCCCTACATCACCGCTTCGATCGTAATACAGCTTCTCGGAATGGTGCTCCCGTCGTTCCAGAAGATGCAGCGCGAAGGTGAAAGCGGCCGCCAGAAGCTGAGCCAGTACACTCGTTATCTCACCGTGCTGATCCTCCTCTTCCAAGGCCCCGCTTATCTTATCAATCTTCAGGTGCAGGTGAGCGCCGCCACAGGCGGAGCCACCATGTCGTGGCCTACCATACTCTATCTCACGGTAATCCTTGCCGCCGGCTCGATGTTCATCATGTGGCTGGGCGAGCGCATTACCGACCGTGGTATAGGCAACGGTATCTCCTTCATCATCCTCGTGGGTATCATAGCCCGTTTCCCCGGCGCTATCTTCTATGAATTCACCTCACGCCTCCCGGGATCAACCGGTTCGCAGGGCGGTCTGGTGATGTTCATCGTCGAGCTCATCATCTTCTTTGCCGTAATAGTGGGAGCAGTGCTCCTCGTGCAGGGTACCCGTAAAGTTCCCGTGCAGTATGCCAAGCGCATTGTCGGCAACAAGCAGTATGGCGGTGCCCGTCAGTACATCCCCCTCAAGGTCAATGCAGCCGGTGTGATGCCTATCATCTTCGCTCAGGCTATCATGTTCATCCCCATCACCCTCATGGGCTTCAGCACCAGCGAGGCCGGTTCGGGATTTGCAGCAGCCTTCTCCGACATCAACGGTTTCTGGTATAACTTCGTCTACTTCATCCTCATCGTAGCCTTCACCTACTTCTACACCGCCATCACCGTGCGTCCCACCCAGATGGCTGAAGACATGAAGCGCAACAACGGATTTATCCCCGGCGTGAAACCCGGTAAGAAGACAGCCGAATACCTCGACTCCATCATGTCGCGCATCACCCTCCCCGGCTCGCTCTTCCTCGGTATAGTAGCTATCCTTCCCGCCTTCGCGCGATTCTTCGGCATCAGCCAGAATTTCGCCCAGTTCTTCGGCGGAACATCGCTGCTCATCCTTGTGGGAGTAGTGCTCGATACACTGCAGCAGGTTGAATCGCACCTCATGATGCACCACTACGACGGTCTCATGAAGGACGGCAAGATCAAAGGCCGCACCACCGGCTCAGCCTACTGATAACCGAAATCGATTAAAGCAAATTTCCATCGACCCATTTTCTGACTGTTAAATGATCTATCTCAAGACAGAAGAAGATCTCGAGAAAATGCGCGCAGCCGCAACACTCGTGAGTCGCACACTTGGCGAAGTCGCCAAGTGGGTGGCTCCCGGTGTTACTACCCGGCAGCTCGATAATGTCGCCCGCGAGTTCATACTCGACAACGGCGGCCGTCCCGCATGCCTCGGCTACGGCGGTTTTCCCGGTACACTCTGCATAGAAATCAACGAGACCATCGTGCACGGATTCCCTTCGGGTCGCACTCTTGTCGAGGGCGACATCATAGGAATCGATACCGTGGTGGAACTCGACGGATTCAACGGCGATATGTGTTACACCTTCCCGGTAGGCGAGATCGCTCCCGAAGTGCGTGCGCTGTGCGTCACCACCAAGGAGTCGCTTGCCATAGGCATCGAGGCCGCTCAGGAAGGACGCCGCATAGGCGATATAGCCAACGCCATCCAGCGCTATTGCGAGGGACACGGCTACACGGTAGTGCGCGAGATGTGCGGTCATGGCATCGGCAAGAAGATGCACGAAGATCCTGAGGTGCCCAACTACGGACGCCCCGGTACCGGCCCGCTTCTGCGCCGCGGCATGACCATAGCCATCGAGCCAATGATCAACCTCGGCTCACGCAACATAGTCATCGAGCCCGACGGCTGGCAGTGCCGCACCCGCGACCGCAAGCCCTCGGCCCACTACGAGCACACCATCGCCATCCATCCCGAAGGCCCCGAGGTGCTCACCACATTCGATTATGTGCGCGAGGCGCTCGGAGACCGATTTATTTGACAACCAGAAAATATCCACCAATACCATCACATGGCAAAACAAGCTGCAATCGAACTCGACGGCACTATCGTCGAAGCACTCTCCAACGCAATGTTTCGCGTCGAACTTGAAAACGGCCACGAAATCACCGCCCACATCTCCGGAAAGATGCGCATGCACTACATCAAGATTCTTCCCGGCGACAAGGTGAAAGTGGAAATGTCGCCCTACGACCTTTCAAAAGGCCGCATCGCATTCCGCTACAAGTAATCGCTCTGACGCGACCACCCGATATTGTAAATCAATCACAACACAATAAAACAATCAAAACGACATGAAAGTAAGAGCATCAATCAAGAAGCGCACTCCCGACAGCAAAATCGTCCGCCGCAAAGGACGCCTCTACGTCATCAACAAGAAAAACCCCAAAATGAAAATGCGTCAGGGATAATTGAGTTAACAATACTCAATGATTCCTAAAAAGTGTTACTTTCCAAGTAGCGCTTTTACTTAACACGCAAAATTTCATTACCTTTGCACCACAAAAACAAATATTTCACAACAGTCAAAAAAATATATGGCAGTAAGAATCGTGGGAGTTGACCTCCCCCAAAACAAAAGAGGTGAAATCGCCTTAACCTATATTTTTGGCATCGGACGCAGCGCTGCGACTTCTATCCTTAACAAAGCAGGCGTCGACGTCAACATCAAGGTAAAAGACTGGACCGACGATCAGGCCGCAGCAGTGCGTGAAGTAATCGGTTCCGACTACAAAGTAGAAGGTGATCTCCGCAGCGAAATCCAGCTCAACATCAAGCGACTCATGGATATCGGTTGCTACCGCGGTATCCGTCACCGTAACGGTCTCCCCGTGCGCGGTCAGTCGACCAAAAACAACGCCCGCACCCGCAAAGGCCGCAAGAAAACAGTCGCCAACAAAAAGAAAGCTACTAAATAATAAATCACTATGGCAAAAAAAACAGTCGCTACCAAGAAGAGAAATGTCAAGGTTGACGCAGCCGGTCAGCTTCACGTACACTCCTCTTTCAATAACATCATTGTCTGCTTAGCCAACTCCGAAGGTCAGGTAATCTCATGGTCGAGCGCAGGTAAAATGGGCTTCCGCGGCTCAAAGAAAAATACCCCCTACGCTGCCCAGATGGCCGCTCAGGATTGCGCCAAAGTTGCCTATGACCTCGGTCTCCGCAAGGTGAAGGCATATGTAAAAGGTCCCGGCAACGGCCGCGAATCAGCTATCCGTACCGTACACGGCGCAGGTATCGAAGTTACCGAAATCATCGACGTAACTCCGCTGCCCCACAACGGTTGCCGTCCTCCCAAGCGTCGCCGCGTCTGATCCTTCAGTTTTACAGGCAATACCACATTTCCCCTCTTATATAAAACTAATCATTCCGGGCGTCGTCAGACATCAGCAGAGCCTTATACTTCATGTCAACCCGTAAGCCCCAAAGATTATAAAAAGGAAAGCCACCGCCGGCAGGGCGAGCCGCAATTCATTTCACCTCTCTGCGGCATATGAACATCAGCCCGCACGACCCACGGCAATCCGACTGACGACACCACCAATATTTAACAATAACTCAAATGGCAAGATACACAGGTCCCAGAACCAAAATCGCCCGTAAATTCGGCGAACCTATCTTCGGTGATGATAAAACCCTCGCCAAGAAAAACTATCCCCCGGGACAGCACGGACTCAACAAGCGTCGTAAGACTTCAGAATACGGCGTACAGCTCCGCGAAAAGCAGAAAGCTAAATACACCTACGGCGTACTCGAGAAGCAGTTCCGCAACCTCTTCGAGAAAGCCGCCCGCACCAAAGGCATTACCGGTGAGGTGCTCCTCCAGCTCCTTGAAGCCCGCCTTGACAACGTAGTATACCGTCTCGGCATCGCACCCACCCGTGCAGCAGCCCGTCAGCTCGTCCTTCACCGCCACATCACCGTCAACGGTAAGGTGGTCAACGTAGCTTCTTATCACGTACAGCCCGGCGACGTAGTAGCAGTCCGCGAAAAATCCAAGTCACTCGAAGTGATCGCCGACGCACTTGCCGGATTCAACCACTCCAAATACCCTTGGCTCCAGTGGGACGAAACCGTAAAGGGTGGAACACTCCTTCACGTTCCCGCCCGCGAAGACATCCCCGAGAATATCAAGGAGCAGCTGATTGTCGAGCTGTACTCTAAATAATAAATAAAAAATAATCAGATCCATGGCTATATTAGCATTCCAGAAACCCGACAAAGTCCTCATGTTGGAGGCCGATGACCGCTTCGGTAAATTTGAGTTCAAGCCATTGGAGCCCGGTTATGGTATAACCATTGGCAACGCACTGCGTCGCATCCTCCTCTCCTCGCTCGAAGGTTATGCTATCTCAAGCATCCGTATCGACGGCGTACGCCACGAATTCGATACCATTCCGGGTGTTAAGGAAGACGTCACCAATATCATCCTTAACCTCAAGAAAGTCAACCTCAAGCAGATTGTGGAAGACACCGACAGCGAAAAGGCTACCATCACTGTCTCGGGCTTGGAAGAGTTCAAAGCCGGTGACATTGGCAAGGCTCTCACAGGATTCGAAGTACTGAACCCTGAGCTCGTCATCTGTCATTTGGATCCCGGTGCCTCTTTTACCATCGACCTTACAATCAACAAAGGCCGCGGTTGGGTGCCCGCCGATGAGAACCGTACCGCCAATGATCCCATCGACCTCATTGCCATCGACTCCATCTACACCCCCATCCAGAACGTAAAATACACCGTTGAAAACTTCCGCGTCGACCAGAAAACCGACTACGACAAACTCACCCTCGAGATTACAACCGACGGCTCTATCGACCCCAAGGATGCGCTCAAGGAAGCAGCGAAGATACTCATATATCACTTCATGCTCTTCTCCGACGAGAAGATAACCCTCGAAACCGATGAATCAAACGGCGAAGAGGAATTCGATGAAGAAGTGCTCCACATGCGCCAGCTCCTCAAGTCGAAGCTTGTCGATATGGACCTCTCGGTACGCGCCCTCAACTGCCTCAAGTCAGCTGAAGTAGAGACACTCGGTGAACTCGTCGTATTCAACAAAACCGACCTGCTCAAATTCCGTAACTTCGGTAAGAAGTCTCTCACCGAACTCGACGACCTCCTCGAAAGCCTCAACCTTTCGTTCGGTATGGATATTTCAAAATACAAATTAGATAAAGATTAATTACCCCGATGAGACACAATAAAAAATTCAATCACCTCAGCCGAAAAAAGGCTCATCGCGACGCGCTTCTGGCCAACATGACCATCGCGCTCATCATGCGCAAGCGCATCTTCACCACTCTGGCTAAGGCAAAAGCACTCCGCGTTTACGCCGAGCCCCTCATCAACCGAGCTAAGGAAGACACCATGCTTAACCGCCGCACCGTCTTCTCTTACCTCCAGAATAAGGAAGCCGTAAACGAGCTCTTCCGCGAAATCGCCCAGAAAATCGCTAACCGCAACGGCGGATACACTCGTATCCTCAAGACCGGCAACCGTCTCGGCGACAACGCCAAGATGTGCTTCATCGAGTTAGTTGACTACAACGAAATCATGCTCAACGACAAGGCTCCCAAGAAGGCCAAGACCACTCGCCGCAGCCGTCGTTCTTCAAAGCCCGCAGCCGAGGCTCCCGCAGCTGAAGCTCCCGCTACCGAAGCACCCGCAGCAGAATAATTTCGTTATTCTAAATAATTCACGAGAGGATGTGTCACACACCGACGCATCCTCTTGCGTTTTTTTCGCATACACGTGAACCATTCCGGTTACCGCTTGTTATTAAAGTATAGTTACAATATTTGCACTGTGTTTTCATGGTATTAGATTTAAGGTTAAGCACCAAACGGGCTGTCGCGACGACAGCCCGTTGGTGTTTTTACACGATAGTGAAGCCCTGAAGTGCTAAGTCATTTGGAGAAGCATATCACCAATTCACCTCCTTCCCTATGATGAGACTACGTCATGATTCATCCATGATTCATCCATGATTCAGGACTCTCCCGCTTTATTATTCTTGAATTATTGCTGTCCGATAAAAATTTTTGATCGGATAAAAAATTAGGGTCGATTCCATTTGCAGGAGTCAACCCTTTTCGGTTACTTTGGATTCGCCAAAAAACAAATAAACCGATGGGTAAAAGTAGTCATTTTATCGGACAGCCGCTCTATGCACAGGTAATAAAA
>JAIDUB010000014.1 GCA_029060405.1 Duncaniella sp.
ACAGTACAATATCTTCGAGGTACATATATCCGTTTGTGCCACGGAGATTTTTCAGCTCAAAACCTACAACCTTGATACGTTTTACAAGTCGTTCGCGGTAAGCGTCGAACGCGTCAAGTGCATATACAGTGTCGTGCTTTGTGCGGTGAGTGGCGGAGTAATTCAGTACGAACAGCGGATTGAATTTCTTGAGTGCCGCTTGCGTTGCTGCGCCCTCCATCTTCTGCGGTTCATCCATTATGATTATCGGGCGATTAGCTGCAATAACGTCAATCGGACGGCGGGAAGCAAAATCGTCACGCTTAGAGTAAATGATACGGCTCTCCTTTGAGCGTCCACCCTCTTTGAGAGACGCTGCAAATGCCTGAGTGTTTATAATCATCACGTTCAGTCCTGCATCCTGCGAGAACTGGTCGAGTTGATTGAGGTTTTTGCTATCGTAGACAAACCAACGCGCCTTTTTACCATATTGCTCCATGAAGTGATCTTCGAGCATTCGGAACGATTTAGCCACACCCTCACGAATCGCTATACTCGGAACAACGATTATGAACTTTGACCAACCATAAAGCTTATTAAGTTCAAACATCGTCTTTATATATACGTATGTTTTACCTGTGCCTGTCTCCATCTCAATATCAAGGTTAACGGCACCGAGTCCTTCAATCTTGCTGAGAGCCTTTGAGAGCGGTACCCCGGCTGTGGTCTGCACTGCGTGGAGATTTTCAAGCAACTGCTTCGATGACAGTTCCACATCAGCATTGCGGTAACCGTCATCATTATAAGTTCCCTCAATGCGTCCTTCTGAATAATCACCTAAGTCTCGACGATAGTGAGCCATGTCACGGTTAGGTTGACCGGTGAATATGGCAATTGTATTATCGACAGCCTCGGTCTGATAGCCCTGTATCTTAAACTTGAACTTCATAGGGCTTAAAGGATTTTGCGAATAGAATCGGGTGAATAATGACGGAATATTTGCTCGAAGTTGTCGAAGACGTTATCATTGGCGGCTGACGCATCACGCATTACGAAGTATTGAGGCTTCATCTTGGCGATTTCAGTGACGGTTGACTCGTTAACCTCAATGTCAAACGTAGCGATAAGATAAGTGCCGTTAACGAAGAAAACCTTTTTACCATTAACCTCTTTTTCTTCAATCTTTGCAGAGAGTTCGATGCCGAGTTCAGGCAGAACTTGGAAAAGCAAGTCAAGCGGAGTGCGGTCAGCTTTCACGTTATCGACTGAATCGAGAAGGCGGCTGTTATCAAATTCATCGGGTGTATAATATACATCCATCATATTCGACGAATCAAGTTTAAGCACACGGAAGCCGGTGTCCATATTATGCCCTTGCAATCCTGCCTCATCCTTTACTTTCTCGCCTGCACGGCGTATACGTTCTTCTCCGATTTGACAGATAGTTTCGTAACCGGCTTTTCGTGCCTCGCTCTTCTCATCTGTCACTTCGGGAAGCTGCACCATAATGAACTTACGCTTTCCTCCATCCTCGGCATTGAGTTTCATTACCGCGTGAGCAGTTGTCGCACTACCACTGAAAAAATCGAGGATTATAGAATCTTTAGACGTGCCAATTTGAGCAAGGAGAGATACAAAATTCGATGGCTTAGGAGACTCAAATGTTTTTGCAGGCATTAGAGAGCGATATTCAGTAGTAGCGGTATCAGAAGTGAATCTCGCATCCAACAAAAATGATTTCATTTTCATTGTTCGTTCTTCACCATCTTCTCCGAGATATACTTTTTCAAAAACATCATACTCATTTCTGCCTTGCACAAGTTTTACCTCGACGTAGCTAATCTTTTTTGAAAAAGTATCTTTTCCCCATCTCCAACGCCCATCAGTTCCATCTGATAGTTTAGGATAAATTTCTATTGAATATGACGTAGGAGAAAGTGAGACCACATTGTCCAAGGGAGAATAATATATCGGATAGAACATGTTGGGTCTATCCTCACGTCTTGCACCTGAACCTCTTTTGCGTAGGCCTTGTTGACGATAACGTCCTTTTTCATCCTCAAATCTATACTCTTTTTTTTGTTCGTCTGAAAGAGGCAATCCGTTTGAGATGAAAGATGGCGTTTTTTGATACATCAAAACATATTCATGAGCAGTTGCTATATGCCTTGAGTCACTTCTTCCTGCAATGTTGTTTACATTTACAATTTGAGCGATGAAATTTGTCTCGCCGAATATTTCATCACAAATGATTTTGAGATTACGAACTTCATTGTCATCTATAGAAATGAAGATAACTCCGTTCGACGCAAGAAGATCTCGAGCGACTTTAAGGCGCGGATATATCATATTAAGCCAGTCGGTGTGAAAGCGACCGTTGGCTTCAGTATTACGCTGCATTGGGTCAAGAATTTGGTTACCATCCTCGTCAAAGAGACCGCTATTAGCTTCAAATTCTTCTCGACCCTGTGCGAAATCGTCGTTATAGATGAAGTCATTGCCGGTATTGTATGGAGGGTCAATATATATCATCTTGATTTTACCAAGATAGTTCTCACGCAGAACTTTCAGTACATCAAGATTATCACCCTCAATGTAAAGATTCTCGGTAGTCCAGAAATCCTTTGAGGCCGCGACATCAGGACGGAGAGTCTTATCAGTCGGTGTATTAGCGAGACGCGAAGAAGCACGCTTGTCAGGCCATGTAAACTGATAGCGCTCCTCTCCCTCCTGAATAATGTTAGGATCGAGTTCCGCACGAAGTTTATCCCAATCAATTTTTAGAGTGAGTTTTCTACCCCCCCCCATTAACATTTCTTCACATTCGTTAACACACTGAGGAAACAACGCAGCAATCTTAGCCACATTCCCAACCACAGCGTCACCGCTTTTCATTCGTAATTTTTCCATTATTGAGTTTTATTGAATCTTGAGCTTGGTTCTTTATGTAAACCCTAATATCACTACAACTCTCGTTAATATAAGATAGCGAGTCGAGAATAGCGTTGAATTGAGTATTGTTTAGTTCAATAGGAGAATTATCTGTAAATTTTTGGGTCAAAATTGGAGATAAAATTGCAATTAAAATTGCAACTACTATTGCAACTATAGATGTTCGCTGGCTATAACAAAACTTTTTTTGCTCCTCTGTTTTATAACCATTATCTTTATAATTTCTCAAAGCTTTAGTCGGAAGAATATGAGATTGTGAATACTTTCGGACAAAAGATAGTAATTCAGGGGACTGAATATACCAAATTGAACAGTGAAGTGAGTTCTCCTTATGCCATTGTCTTTCTGCGTCATTTATTGAGAATTTTTCTAAAGATAACTGCGCTTCTTCACTAAATATTATCAGATTTTGTTCATATAGAGATTTAAGAAAGACTAATTGTTCAAAAACATTCAGTCTTGCTCTCGAACATATAAGTTCTGAAGCTCTGATGTATTCAAATGTATCGGTTGGTGGTCGTTTTTTGGAACTATATGTAAGTTTTAATGCTAACAAACCATCTAAAGAACCAAGATCAACTAAGCAATTAGAATCTCCTATAACTTGATTAAACAATACACCATGTCCAGCGACAGCTGAATTTATACCTTTAGAAATAGATTCAATCGTCTCATCGTAGCCGTCAATTATGAATTTAATAAGATTCTTGTTATCCTCTGTTAAGTTTTCAAGAATATTCATTTGCAAAAAAGTTCTCCCCCCCAATAGCATCCGAAGGCTGACCTTTGCCCGTAACGGCTACAGGGGTGTGGTTTAAGGTTTGGGGGGCTTTGGCCGCGGGTCGCGGGTGCGCCATGCGGCATGCCGGTTGCGAAAGTATTTGCAGGTCGTTTTTCAGATAAGCGTTACTTAATTGCAAAATTAGTAAATTTTCCGAGAATTCGGTGATAAACCGGCCGGAAAGCGCTGTTAAGTCTGCGCCGACGGCGGGGCGCGCGGTTTTAGCGTTAATTAACACGCATGTGCCCGATTCAGGCACATGCAATCACTATCTTTGCGGCAGATTATCCGCAATATCAATCCCAAACGCCTACCCGCCCATGACGCTTCTTCTCATCTTGATTCTTATTCCGTGCTGGCTGATACAAGCGCTGAAAGACGGCGCCGACATCGATTGACCTCGGGTCAACCGCTCTGCCCCCGACGGTAAAAAAGTGTGAAATCGTTTTGAATTCACGGCCGGCGATTGTATCTTTGTTGTTATGAATCCTAATGCACCACTTGCCGAGCGGCTCCGTCCCCGCTCACTCGATGAATATATCGGCCAGACCCACCTCGTAGGGCCGGGCGGCGTGGTGCGCACCATGATCGAGCAGGGCAACGTAGCGTCGTTTATCCTCTGGGGGCCGCCGGGCGTGGGCAAGACCACGCTGGCACGCATCATAGCCAACACGGTCGAAGTGCCGTTTTACACCCTCTCGGCCGTCAACTCGGGCGTGAAGGATGTGCGCGAGGTGATAGAAAAATGTCGGGCCGACGCTCGGAGCATGTTCTCGCGCGGCCGTCCGGTATTGTTTATCGACGAAATCCACCGCTTCAGCAAGTCGCAGCAGGATAGCCTGCTGGGCGCCGTGGAGAGCGGCGTGGTGACGCTCATAGGAGCCACGACGGAAAATCCGTCGTTTGAGGTGATACGCCCGCTCCTTTCGCGAGCGCAGGTCTACACGCTGCGTCCGCTCGAGAAAGAAGAGCTGCAGCAGCTGCTCGACCGCGCCCTGACCACCGACGAGGTACTTGCCGCGCGCGGCGTCGACGTGGAGTCGACCACCGCCCTGTTTCGCTTTGCCGGCGGCGACGCCCGCAAGCTGCTCAACATCCTTGACCTTATGCTGCAGGCCACCCCGCAGGGACAGCGCATAGTGATCAACGACAAGACCGTCACCGAGCGCCTGCAGGAAAATCCGGCCGCCTACGACAAAAACGGCGAGATGCACTACGACATCATCTCGGCATTCATCAAGAGCATACGCGGCAGCGACCCCGACGCCGCCGTTTACTGGCTCGCCCGCATGATAGCCGGAGGCGAAGATCCCGAGTTCATAGCCCGCCGCCTCGTGATACTCGCCGGCGAGGACATCGGACTGGCCAACCCCAACGCCCTGCTGCTCGCCAACACCACCTACGAAGTGATACGCAAGATAGGCATGCCCGAAGGCCGCATACCGCTCGCGGAGTGCACCATCTATCTGGCCACCTCGCCCAAGAGCAACTCGGCCTACATGGCGATCGACCGCGCCCTCTCCCTCGTCGGCGACACAGGCGACCTGCCCGTGCCGCTCCACCTGCGCAACGCACCCACATCGCTGATGAAAGACATGGGATACGGCCGCGACTACAAGTATGCCCACGACTACCCCGGCAACTTCGTCATCCAGCAATTCATGCCCGACGAGCTCGGCCACCGCGACCTGTGGCGCCCCTGCGACAACCCCACCGAGCAGCGCGCCATGGCCCTCCAGAACTCCCGCTGGCGCCCCGCCGAAGATAAAAAATAGCCATTGATGTAAAAAATCGATGCCCAACGCATTGTCAAAGTAAAAAATATTCGTAAATTTGCACCGCAAATACAATTTCGGCCTCGGGGTGTAGCACAGTTGGCAGCGCGCCACGTTCGGGACGTGGAGGTCGGAAGTTCGAGTCTTCTCACCCCGACAAATCTTCACCAATCGCCTGTAAATCAATGATTTACGGGCGATTTCTCAAAACCACCGGGACAAAAACGGGACAACACCCGTAACTTATTAATTCCCCGTGCGCTGCGACCCGTAATATGCACCCTCACGCAGTGACATCGCTTCGCGATGTTTACAGCGCTACAAATTTGTAATCCCCCTGACATCCACCATTGTATGGACATCGCTTCGCGACTATTCTTTACCCACACAAGTCACCTGCAGCGCAGGTGAAAGCATAATGGCGTGGGGTTGAGGCCTCGCCGAAACCCCACGCAACAAATGACTTACATATTCCGCACGCGCAGGAGCGTGTGCGAGCATCGCAACAACAATAGGGGCTTCTGACCATCACTACTTGCACACGCTCCCGCGCGTGCATTATTTGGGGATTTTACCTGACGTAGGGTTTCGGTAATTACCTCAACCCCACGCTATTATGCTTTCACCCGCGCGGCGGGTGAAGTCTACTTCTGTGGGTAGAGATTAGTCGCTTCGCGATGTTTACAGCCGCCACAAAATTGTAATTCCCTGCCATCCACCATTGTAGGGACGGTGCTTTGCACCGTTAGTCATGCTCACCATCGACTATTGCGCGGAAATTTCGCCCTGCACATGGGAAACATCGCCTTTCATGGCTCGATCGCTTACCCCGCCGCGGTGACAACTCAGCTACCGACCCATGAAACGCAAAAATCGCACCCTCACTGTCGTAGCGGCGCATCGCGATGTTTCCCCGCACACGCCCAAAAAAAACAGGCGCGGTCACCCGCGCCCTTATATCGTCCCGGCCACGCCGCCGAGGCAATCATGAATCAATGATTAAGGAATAAAAAGATGCGTGAAACTAAAAAATTTTGACTCCGAATGCATCCCCCCTAATCATGAATCATGAATCATAAATCATGAATCATTAATTAATCCCGGCGGAAGATATCACGGGTGTAGACCTTATCCTTCACGTCGTCGAGCGACGCATCATAGCGGTTGGCCACGATGGCGCGCGAAAGAGCCTTGAAGCGGTCGAGATCATTCACCACCTCCGAGCCGAAAAACGTAGTCCCGTCGTCGAGCGTAGGCTCATAGATAATCACCCGCGCCCCCTTGGCCTTGATGCGCTTCATCACACCCTGAATCGACGACTGGCGGAAATTATCGGAATTAGACTTCATCGTCAGGCGATACACACCTATCACGCAAGGCTCCTGCTCATTGCCCGCATAGCTGCTGCCCTCGGTGTAGCCATACCAGCCCGCAAGACGAAGCACCTGATCGGCAATGAAATCCTTGCGCGTGCGGTTGCTCTCCACTATCGCGCTCATCATATTCTGAGGCACATCGGCATAATTGGCAAGAAGCTGCTTCGTATCCTTGGGCAGACAATAACCCCCGTAGCCAAACGACGGATTATTATAATGCGACCCGATGCGCGGATCCAGCCCCACACCCTCGATTATAGCCTGCGAGTCAAGTCCCTTTACCTCGGCATACGTGTCGAGCTCATTGAAATAGCTCACGCGCAGCGCCAGATAAGTGTTGGCAAACAGTTTCACCGCCTCGGCCTCCTTCATGCCCATGTAGAGCGTGGGAATATCCTTCTTCTCCGCACCCTGCTGAAGCAGCCCCGCAAACGTATGGGCAGCCTCATCCATGCGCGACAGATCAGTGACCGCAAGTATCGCATCATCCTCGGCCTTGAACTCCGGTTTACCTATCACCTTAGGCACACCCGCTATGATGCGCGACGGAAACAGATTGTCATACAGCGCCTTCGATTCACGCAGAAACTCCGGGAAAAACATCAGGTTAAACTCTTTCACACCCGCCGCAGCATACTTCAGATACAGCGACCGGCAATAGCCCACCGGAATCGTCGACTTTATCACCATCACCGCCCGCGGATTCACCTTCAGCACCAGATCGATCACATCCTCGATATGATGCGTATCGAAATAATTCGTGTGAGGATCATAATTCGTAGGCGCCGCAATCACCACGAAATCAGCATCGCGGTAAGCCGCCTCGCCATCGAGCGTAGCCGTAAGGTCAAGCACCTTCTCGGCCAGATACATCTCGATATAATCATCCTGAATAGGCGAACGCCGCTGATTGATCAGCTCCACCTTCTCAGGAATCACATCCACAGCCGTCACACGGTTATGCTGAGCCAGCAGCGTAGCAATACTCAGCCCCACATACCCCGTCCCGGCCACTGCTATATTATACTTTTTCATAAGTTTATTTCGTTTCGTTTTATAATTACCAATATCTTGTAGGGGCGCTACACAGGAGCGCCCGGCTGCCACGTCTACCGCAGCAGCTTCCTGTAGATCCATTCGCGCAGGAAGTTGGGGCTCACGCGCGTGGTAAACCTCACCACCACACTTGCCACAAACCTGTTGATGGAAATAAAGCCGAGTTTCCTGATGTGACGCAGAAATTTCACTTCGGTCAGTGCATGCTTCAGTCCGCCGCGACGCTTATACATCTCGGGCGACGTGCGGAAGCGCAGCAGGCATTCCTGAATATTGTAGAACTTCACACCGTTGAGCAGCAATCTCACCCACAGATAGTAGTCCTCAAAGAGTGGAAACGGCAGATAACCGCCGGCAAATTCCACGCTCTTCTTCCTGAACATCACTACCGGATGATTCACCGGGCAACGCGACTGTCCATATCTGAAAATCTCGTAATTATATTCAGGCAGCTTTCTTATACTTGTATCTTCACCCGTCTCCGAGTCAAATTCCTGAATCCACGCGCTCACCACTTCCACCTGAGGATAGTGTTCAAATACCTTGGTCTGCTTTTCAAAGCGGTCAGCCACGGCTATATCATCCGTATCCATCCTTGCCACGAGCTCATGGGTGCAATGTTTCAGGCCCTCGTTGAGCGCAGCGCCGAGACCGCCGTTCTTCTCAAGCCTCACGCGCTTCATCTCCGGATGTGCCTTTTCAGTCTCATCGAGCACACCGTAAAGCTCATCGTTAAGCGGGCCGTCCTCCACCATCACCACCTCCGTGGGCGGCACAGTCTGATGAAACACCGAGTCAAGACTCTCGCGCAGATATTCGGGACGCTCCTTAGCATAGAGCGACATTAGAACCGAAAATTCCATCTTCTATTTATTTCTCAATTTATATACAAAACCTTTCACCGACGAAATCACTCCCTGAGGGAGCAACTTTATCATATTCTTTGCCCGCAATATCAGGCGCGCCTTCAGCGGCAGCGACCGCTTATAGGCAGCTACCACCTCCTTAAGCGACACATCCTTATCGGCAAGCATAGCCAGAAGGTCGTCGCGCCGTGACATATCGCACCGGTAATCCTTACCATAGCTCTGATATTTTATAAACGAGCCAAACTCCTGCCGCTCACACTCGATTTCGGCCGAAATACTGTCAAACACTTCCATGCCACTGCCGCCGCACACTGTCACGCCCGACACTCCTTTGTGGTTATCCACAAACTTATCACCCCAAAAGTCGCCAAGGCGTATGTCGGTATACTCGAGCGTACTTCTCAGCTTGCAGTCAGGACATGAATCGTTGAGCACACGGTCCGAGAAAAACATGGTGTAAAACGGGTCATTGACACGCGGCGAAACCACCGTCACAGGCGTAGGAATTCCGTCTACTACTACTACTACTACTACATAGAAGTTTCCCCAGCCTCTTATCTTGCTGCGGAAATTGACCGAGAGCACCTTCGTGGCACCCGTCTTTTCCACCACTTCGTCCACATATTTCGTCCACAGATTCAGCGACGGGCAACCGTGGCAATACAGGTCGATCAGCACATGATCTTCCCGGCAACCCTTGGCCCGCAGAAACCTGTCGACGGCATATATCTGACACGGGAGACCAAACACTGCATATTTTTCCTTTCTACAATTCTTCACCAGCGAGCGAAATGCCTCCACCGAATAAGACTGGATATATTTCGAGCCTCTGAAGCCCGCCACATCCTCAGCCGTCGAAGCCTCCTTGCCCACCGCACGGTTTGACTCGGTATCATACACCACACCCACACACGTATAGCCACGCTCGATAAGCTTCCGGGCCATCAGGTCGGCGACACCGCCCGAAGTAGTGCTCTCCACTACCTGCGGATTCCTCGCCCAAGCCGAGTAAAGGCTCTTGCCTTCAAACCCGTCGGCCATCCTTATGTCGTGGTCAAACTTATAGCACGACCTCACGCACATCCCGCAGTCGATACACTTGTCGGTATCCACCTTCGGCCGATAAAAGCCGTCAGGATTCAACTCTATCGATATAGCACCCGTGGGGCACACCGCGCCACACATCTGGCAGCTTGTGCACTTCCTTATCTGAGAACGGTCATCGATATTCATGCCTTGCCCGATGTAAATTCAAGCATCCTGTCAAGATGAGCCATCGACTCGCTGCGGCGGCGCTCTATCTCCTCATTGATTTTCTCGTAATCCATAGGCTTGTCCATGGTAGAGGCCAGCTCATCCCAGCGGGTGATGATACGGTCGGCCACACCATACTCATCAAGCAGATTCACCAGCTTCAGGTGATTGCTCTCGCGGGTCTTGGCCACGAATTTCGCTCCCGTTATGAGCGACATCACGCTGCCATGGAAAGTATCGGTCACCACCTCGGCCGCATTCTTGAAATACGACAGAAGCTCGATCGGATCAACATCGATATTATAGTCACACCACTTGTGATAAAATCCCGGCGAAAGAGTTTTAAGTCCCTTGCCGTGGGCATACTCAGTGATAGCCTTCACCTCCTCGGGAGAATTCATCCTGTTGTCATAGGAATACACCAGCAGGCAGTCTCCCACCTTCGGAGCCTTCATCGCCGCTATTTCATCCTTATACCCGTAGAGAAGCACCGGATCCACCACCACCGCGGGGCGTTCGCCTGTAAGACGCTCCACCACGTCGGCGCTGTTACGGTCGCGCACCGTCACATACTTCATGCCCCCGATTCCCGAGCGAACTAAAGACTCCGAATGCAGCCGGCATATGTCATCATAGGTCGTAGGGCCGAAACTACCGGCATACGACATCACCGCATCGGTAGGCAGACAGTGGCCGAACATCACCGGCGTAGGCCCCGTATGCAATGCAAACACCTCATCGCTCCCCACTATCACACCGTCGAGCGGCCCGCTCTCCGAGTAGTAATCGCCTATCAATCCCGCACGCGACTTATAATCGTTGAGAGTATGACGCTTGCGGAAATTATACACCGCGCATCCCATGCCCTTCTCCTTAAGATACTTAAGATATATGCCCACCGACTTGGCCGAGACATCATACTTCGCCTTCATCTCATGACCCATAAAATCATAATTCTTGTCAAACCGCAGAGCCTTGGCCTCATAACCCTTCGCAGCCAGCACCCTTATCAAAGCCGTCAGCTGCAGCAGCGCCCCGTGATTATGCACATCGTAATGCGTGATTATTCCTATCTTTTTCATTTTTATTCTTATCTGTCAAATTAAAGACTTATAAAATTTCTCATATTCCTCAGCCATAGTTGAAGCCGAGAATACCTTGCGCGCAATCTCTGTATACGCGCTCATATCGATTTTTGTTTCGGTAGCCTTTACAAGCCGCTTGGCAAGCTCATCACTATCGCCCACTTTGAATTCAAATTGCTTGAATGCGGGGAAATATGTTGTGAACTCCCTGAATACCGGAATATCCGAGCCTATCACGGGGACTCCGGCAAACACCGACTCCATATAATTGAGGCCGAACCCCTCGGAGTGCGAAGCCGACACCGAATAATCAGCGGCAACTAAATAATCATACACATTATATTGCCACCCCAGAAGCTTGATTCTGTCATCATCACCCATCTCCTTCATGCATTCATCCCATAACGGGCCTTTGCCTAAAAACCAAAGCTCCACTTTCCGGTTATCTTTCGGAAATGCCTTTCGGAATGCCCTTATTATGGTGATCTGATCCTTCATAGGGAGCAAAGCCCCTATCGATACGAAAAGTGTCGTATCTGTATCCACACCGTATTCGGCCCTCGCCTCGGCTTTATTACCGAATCGCGACTCGGGAGCCTTCACGCCGTTGTATATCCGCTCGATTCTCCGGTCAGGCAACCTGCCTTGATTGATTTTTTTCACATTCTCGGAAATCGCTGCGGCCGCTGTGATTTTCTTCATCGACGAGTAGTAGCGCTTCAGCATGTAGCCACCCAACAGTTTGCCGTAGCGCTTTATGAAATCCTCCTCAGGTACATTGTGTATCGTCTCCACTACAGGAATATTCCTCACTGCCGATGCCAGCGTCACCGCCTGATACCCATGGGTATGTATCACATCGGGCTTGATTGTGTCGATGAGTTTCTTGAACCGCCTGCGTTCGAGGGCCGTTAGCAGTTCGGTCTTAAGTCTCGACGTATGGAAATCATACACTTTTATGCCATCCTCCACAAACTCATTGGTTATCGAGCGGGCCGCCTCATCCTGCATGAGCTTGATTACCACAATCTCGTGATCTTTCCTGTTGAAATTTCTCACGAGATTCTGAACCACGATTATCGGGCCGGCCTTCCTGAGTGAACTTACTACAATAGCGATTTTCATCTGCTAAAAGAAATCTATATCAAAATTATACGATGTATTGACCACCTGTTTAAGTGCGAACATAGTCAGTACAAGAACTATCGTGCATATGTATATCAGCTTCGATCTGCCGCGGAAAAGCGCCTCGGTCATTGGAAGCAGAATCGTGATGTAAGGCAGCGCATACTGAGTGAACCGCCTCATCACCATAAAGGAATAAAATACATTGTATATACATATGCCTATCATTGTCATATTAAAAAAGAATACCGCTTTCGGATTGGTCTGCCGCAGCCGCGGATACAACAGCAGAAATATCACGCCTATCAGGTTGTATACATATTTAAGCAATCCGCTCGATACTCCGTCACTGAACGACTCCGATGTATAGGACGTAGCCATGAGCACCATCACGTTATTCTCTATGATACGTGACACTATACCGCCCCCTACGAACGAAACTATAAAAACTCCGCCTACCAGCCAAAGCTTATAGGTGTGACGGCTTAATAGCATCAACATCACTCCTACAATTGCCGAGACATGCAAAATCATGGCACATATCGCGAATAGCGAAAACTTTTTCCATTCGCCGCTCAGGAGTCGGGGCGTCCCGGCAAACAGTAACGCCTGTGCGCAACATTGTCTTATGGTATTCGACGTTTCGTAATATAATCCGCAGCCTATGAATATGATGATTGAAAGATATATGTCGGGCGACATTTTCTTCATGCCTGCGTAATACCCTCCTATTATCACAAGAGCGGTAAGCATGAAGAATGCCCGCGACTTGAACCCTATGAATTTCATGCTGTCGCATAACCATATCCAGAAAGGCTCCAGCGCATATCTGTTTTCGGAATATTTGTTATCATATATCTCGGCATACGCTCCATAATCCACTCCTACATTTAATCGCAGTCCCATTATCAGCACCATCGTCAGCATAATCATCGCAGGGAAATACTTCCTGTAAGGACTGATTGCCGACAGGCCCTTGAAGGCCATCGTTTCAAGCATGAGCAGAATATCTATTATCAGCATAATCTATGCTTCCTGAGTCTTGCCTTCAATCCTATTATCATATCAGCAACTCTGAAGTATATGCCGCCTCTGAACAGCAGCCGCCCGAGCATACGGTTATATACGCTCATACTGCTGTAATCTATCTTGTCAAGCAGGCCACGGCTCCTGAATTTCTCGAGATAACGGGTGCGATTCTCATTGGTTTCATGCAACAGGATGCTGAGCAATCCGCGTTGCGCGAGCTTGTCGGCATTTATCTTGTGTTCTGAAAAATACTTCAGGTTGACGTCGATTGCCTCACATATCTGCTCGCTGTACTTCGTGTTCCACTTTTGAGTATATGCCTCGGGATTAAGCTGGGCGTAATGATAATACGGTGTGTCGATCACCACAATTTTTTTCGCAAGATGAACCAGTCGGGGCAATACCGACACATCTTCCCACATGTTTACTCCGGTGATGAACGATGGACTGAGCTTTTCGTAAAGCTCACGCTTCACCATCTTGTTCCACAGGCCGCAGTGTATTTCTCCGTCTATCACCCGCCGGAGAAACTCGTCGTGATCATCCGTGAGCTCCTGCCTCAATACCTTTTCGCTGTCAGGGAAATTTACGAAATACTGGCACACCACCATGTCGGCATCACACCGATCAGCAGCCTTGAGCATATCGCCATACATTTCCGGCTCTACCCAGTCGTCGCTGTCACATACTATTATGTATTTTCCCCGGGCATGGTTCAATCCCGTCAGTCGGGCTCCCGCGAGTCCAAGATTTTTCTCGTGATGCACCACCGTTACCTGCTCTTTTCGCTCGGGGTATCGCGAAATGACAGTCTCAAGCACCTCCACACTCCTGTCAGGCGACTGATCATCAACAAATATATATTCTATTCCCTCTTTTACCGACTGATTGAAAAGTGACTCGGCGCACCGCGCCATGTACTTCTCCACTCCATACACGGGAATCAGTACTGAGAGCATTATTCCTTTATCCATCCTGTCGACTGATAAGTTGGTTTTTTATTTACCTACCGAGCATACGGTAAAGCTTGATAATTCCGTAGTTCAGCGCGTCAAGCCTGCTTCTGACAAGAAACGGCGACAGCCGGTGTTTACGCGATCCGAACGCGTTGATATGTATTCCCTCCGTGATGCTCCGCCATAATTCAGGGTTATAAGTTTCAGGCTGAGTGATGAGTCCGAGTGTCTTGGTGGCGATAGCACATTTTCGGGCATATTCCGCGGCATTTGTCCTGCTGTATTTCTTTAATTCATCAAGCACGGTGATTACCGATTTGAGATTCCTTTCGGTCATCCGTTGTGTCGCACTTCCCCCCCGCATTCTGTAGTGATACATGGCTTTATCCACATATTCCACCTTTTCGGCTATGTCATGCAGCGGTACCACATACAGCATATCCTCCATAAACACCACCTCGTCAGTGAATTTCACACCCGCTCTCTCAATCAAGTCCCGGCTAATCAGTCGGCACCAGAGCCCGGCATGTAATTTTCCCGAGAAGATCGCCTCCACGGCATCATCTTTGACCAAGCCGAAGGGCTGTCGCTTTACTTCAGTTTTGTCAGGATATTCCAGCGCATAGTCACATCCCACTATATCGGCATCTGCCGCCACAGCTTTTTCATACATCAGCCGATACATATCCTTGTCAACCCAATCATCGGGATCACAATGTATCACGTATTTTCCCGTGGAAGCATTTGCGCCATCCTGTCGCGATCGACTTACTCCGCCATTTTCTGTGTGTCGTATTATCTTGACCTGACTGGCTCTATTTGGATAATCTTTCAGCACTTCAGCAAGCACTTCGATACTTTTATCGGGAGAGCAGTCATCCACAAATATGTATTCGATTTCATCAAGCGTCTGTCCGAACAAACTGCGCGCACACTCTTCGATATACTGTTCCACCTTATATACCGGTATTATTACGCTTACCTTTGGCCTGTCCATTTCTCGCAATCTCTATTATATGTTTTAACAATCAGTAAGCTCGTCGAGCACACGACGCATCTGGGCATCCCAGCTGAAGTCAGGCAGCGACTCGCGTATCTCTCGGGGAGAAAGTTTGCAGCTGTCGGTGAAGCTTATCAGTCCCTCAATATCTATAGGGCTGTCATCGGCCGGCACTTTATACACGTAAGGAGCATTATCGAAATCACTGTTGCTCTCCGAGTAGCAGAATGGAAGTCCGCGATGCGCATATTCCACATTTTTCAGTGACTTCATATTGGTGTTGCCGGTACGGTGTCGTCCGAGGCTGCCTATACACACATCCGTGTTATCAAATACCCCGTCCAAAGCCTCTCCATACAATTCACCTGTCATCTCGATTTCTTCGCTCAGGCCATACTCATCTATCATTTTTCTAAGCCTGATATACTCCGGATTCGTAACCTTGCCGCCTACTATTTTCACGTGAACAGGTCTTTGCGACATCAGGCCTTTCTCCTTATAGAGTTTCACTCCCTCTATGAGCCTGTCATACCCGTGCCAGAATGCCAGAGCAGCCACGGCTGTGATTCTGAATATATCCGCTTCAGTGTGATCAGCTAATTTTATAGCCTGCGGATTGACTCCATTGGAGATATTCACGGTCTTTACACCCCATATCTTCCTGTCGTCAGAGAACGTGACGATTCTGTCAAGAAACAGTCCGAGTATATTATAGTTGATGTGATATTTAATCCTGCTGAGGCACGCCTTTATCGGGCTATACATCTTTATAGTTTCCTTGAGAAACGGATAGGTGGGAATCTCGAGAAATACCTTTGTACCGTTTTTTCGGAGATTCTTCGCCATATAAATCTGCTTTAACGAGCCGGTGTTGCGAATATAGCAGAAATCTATCGGTTGCCGCTTCACAAATTCCATGATTTCGTCATACTGCTTCAGCCCTTCGCCGGGAGAAATCGCGGTAATGCTGTTTCCGTCGGTTATCTGAAAATTTCCGTCGTCGGTCCTGTGACAGATATATACATCGTGGCCACACTTGCGCATGGATTCAATCTGCGAATATATCTTCTTATGCACTCCTTCACCGGTGGAGAGCTGTGGTTCCATCTTGATATTTGTGAAAAATAATATATTCATCAGTCCTTGTACTTATATTCAAAACATTTTGAAAACCTGCGCCACTATCGGGGCCATGTCGTAATACTTGTACTCGGCAAGGCGGCCGCCGAATATCACGTCGGTCTCCTTGTCGGCCAGCGCTTTATACTGTTCGTACACGGCCTGATTTCTCGCATCGTTGACGGGATAAAACGGCTCCATGCCGTCGAGCCACTCCGTAGAATACTCGCGCGATATCACCGTGCGGGGATTCTTATACACCGCGTCGCCAAACGTCTCGAAATGCTTGTGCTCTATCACGCGGGTATAAGGCACTGAGGCCGAAGTGTAGTTCACCACCGCATTGCCCTGATAGTTGGGACAGTCGAGAGCCTCGGTCTCGAAGCGCACGGTGCGGTATTCGAGCTTGCCGAAGCGATAGCCGTAATATTCGTCGATCTTTCCGGTGAACACCACCTTTTCAGCCATGCCTTCCCAACGGGCGCGGTCAGCGAAGAAATCGGCGTTTAGCTCCACATCCACACCCTCGAGCAAGCCGTCGATCAGGCGGTTGTAACCGCCCACGGGGATACCCTGATACAGGTCGTTGAAATAATTGTTGTCAAACGTCAGACGCACCGGCAGCCGACGTATGATAAACGAAGGCAGCTCGGTGCACTTCCTTCCCCACTGCTTCTCGGTATACCCCTTGATAAGCTGCTCGTAAATGTCGCGACCTATAAGCGTCAGCGCCTGCTCCTCAAGATTGCGCGGCTCGGTCACGCCGTCGGCCTTCATGCGCTCCACGGCTTCGCGGCGCTGCTCGTCGAGCTTCGCCTGAGCCTCGGCGGGAGTTTTCACGCCCCACATCTGATAGAACGTGTTCATATTGAACGGAAGATTATACAGCTTCCCGTCGGGCGCCTGCGCCACCGGGCAGTTGGTATAGCGGTTGAACGGTACGATCGAATTCACGAAATCCCACACCTCCTTATCAGAAGTGTGGAAAATATGAGCCCCGTACTTATGCACGTTTATACCGTCGATTTCCTCGCAATAGATATTGCCGCCCGCATGCGGGCGCTTGTCAATCACAAGGCAACGCTTACCCTGCTTATTGGCAAGATGCGCGAATGTCGCGCCAAAGAGGCCGGAGCCTACTATCAGGTAGTCGTAGTGATTCATAATTATAGTCTCTCCGCGTTCCACGATACATTTTCTTTAATTACTTTAGCCGGCATTCCTGCCACCAGTGAATGCGGTGGCACGGAAATACCCGTAACCACGGCATTGGTTCCCACTATTGAATCATCGCCAATCACTGACCCTTTCAGTATGGTGACACCATAGCCTATCCATACTCTGTTGCCTATCCTTACGTCCTTGGCCTGATTAATGCGCATTCCTGTGTTGTCGTCAATTATCGAATGGCTGTCAGAGGTTCTTATTATCACTTTTGCACTTACAAGGCAGTCGTCGCCCATCTCTATGGTTGTATTATCGTCAGCTGTAGTCAGAAACAGATCCGACGCACGGAGATTTTTCCCTATCGATATCATTCCTCCCCTATCTTCCATTCTTATCCTCCCTGACTCTGAAATTTCCGAGCCACTCTTTATCTTCAGTAAATTATTCCGACCTTTTATGGATATAATGACATTACGTAACACCACGCCTTTCTCAATAATTATTCGGTTGTCTTCGCCTTCGATATTTATATGGCAGTTGATCAGAACTCCTTTGATCTCGCAGCCGCGCTTGCGGTAAATCAGGTTATATATCATGCCAGATAGCCTGCCTGCTTCAAATTTGATTCTTGAATATATACTCATGACTTGCCTGCTATTCTCTTCAATTTATATTTTGCCGCCTCCTTCATGAAAGTGGCTCTTGTCAGGCCAGACCGCTCCGCCACCTGCAGGTACTCCTTTAATCTTTTGAAATCATGAGATTTAATTGCATCTGCAAAAGGCGGGAATATCATAGGGTCAAATTCTTTGATTCCATGATCTTGCAGAAATCTGCTTTTTCGGGCAAAAACTTCAATACGCAGTTTTATTCTGTCGTCACTCCCGCATTTAGATACCGAACCCGGGCGGTCGATAATACAATACGCCACCATGGGATCAACATATATCTTTTCGGAGTAATACCCTGCAAGATAAGCGAATGTGGTGTCATTATGTATACGGATTTCATCAAATTTCATGGCATTTTCTTCGATAAGACGCCGGTTGATAATCCTGCACCATGGCTCGCCGAAGTAATAGCGGAAGTAGACGGTGCTTTTATCATCAGAAGCTGAATATCTTGCTATCTGCGACGACAGATGCTCGTTACGGTGCGATAGTTTGAAAGTATCTTCTTCAAGAGAAATCGCATCAAATATCACCATATCGAATTCCTTACCGGCATACTTGTCAAGCAGCGCCGAAAACGTTGGCAAAAAGAAATCATCGGCATCGGCAAATATCAGATACTCGCCCTTGGCCTGCTGAAGGCCTGTATTTCTCGCCTTACCTCCGCCTCCGTTCTGATCCGTTGAAAGAAATCTCACATGTGGAAATTCAGCTTTCACCTCATTAAATTCCGCTGTATAGTTTGTAGAGCAGTCGTCAACCACAAGCACCTCCATATCTTCTCTCACGGGAACCGTAGCGAGAAGCCGACGCAACTTTTCAGGCAGATTGAAGTGAGGGATGATTAACGAATATCTCATTAACAACGTCGCCTATTAGTTTCTTTTACCGGCAAATGCCCGTTGGCAAGCACCTTTAGCACTCTGATATGCTATATTGAGCATGACAGCACTCACGAGCACTATTACATATCTTCCCGCCCACATATCGGGCTTATTCATTATCGGTGCAAGCGCAAACACCGGTATGATATGCCACAAATAGAGCCACATCGACTGCTCACTCAGATAGGTGAATACTTTCCCTTTGGTATATCTTGCCAGTAACGGCCGGAGGCTCCACATCAGTCCGCTTCCGAATACTCCGTAAAGCAGATAAAGCGATTGTGGCGGATACTTATACTCCTGTGGGTCAAATGTCCAGCCTTGCCGGCTGATAAAGACCAATATCAAGCAACCCGTGATCGCGAGAAACGCATAAAGGCCACGGGAACTGAAATTTCTGATTTTCAATCCAAATACCGCTACCGAACTATAACCGAAAGCATAAAGTACCGTCTCATCCACGGCATATCTCACAATCTTGTTATCGATTCCCGCGACAGCTTCCACCAGAAAGTGTTGAACCAAGATTATACCCAGCACTGCAATGCCCGTCATTACCACTCCGGCTTTCTTTACGCAACTGTAGAGAAGCGGCACTATAAGTGCCATCATAAGAAACACGCGCATTATCCACACATAGCCTATGCTCGGCCAGTTAAGCAGCAGAAATGACCCTGCCACCTTGGTGAGCTTGAGTTGAGGCTTTCCGAGCAGATGGCAGTAGAGCCAGCTCATCACGAAAAATATCACCAGAAATGTCGCCACAGGATAATAAATTCGTTTAAATCGCTTCCAACCATAAGCTAAATAGCCCCCCCTCAGTGGTTTATAGCACAAGCATGACACAAACACCATCAGCGGCACGTCAAAACTGCGCATTGGTACATACCAGTCCGGCGCATTCACGTGCACCCCGATAAGCAATATCAGGCCGATGGCTCTGAGAAAATCGATATAGGTATCCCGCTCGGCCATCATCAGCGTATTTTCAGTTCTTCCACCGCTTTCTTGCAGTGTTGGCCCATCATCGTCAAGCACTCGGGTGTAAAATAATCCATTCTTCCGCAGGCCGAGGTCATCGTAAGCTCACCCACATACACCTTACCGTCAACCTGATAGAAATCCACTCTCATCTGGGGATAACCCTTTGAAAGAGTCGTTGCTATCTCAAGCATCTTATCAAGTTGCGTTGGTCTGGACATTGGCTTTTTTGCTTTAAGTATATGCAGTCCGTCGTGAACACCATACTCTTCATCCACCCGTCTCCAGTCAGCCGCAGTATAGACATCGGTGGTAAAATATTTCTTGGTGCGGTCACTGCAAGTGAAGCATAATACCGGCTTCCCGTTGAAGCACCAGAATTTATAGTCGATCAGTGAACTTGACACTCCTTCCTGCTTTGCGGGGTCAAGCATTTCCTCGGCTATTATCACAGGCTTGATGCGCAGGTAATGGGGCTCGGCTGTGTATTTTCCGAACTCTTTTGAAAATATATTCTTGAAATACGTCTTTACCTCCTCGACATCGGCCTGCGACTTATCCTTGACTATCAGCACATCGCCGCATCCGTTATTGGCTTTAAGCACAAACTTGTCGGGCAGCTCTTCAAATGATATTTCCTCGGGCTTATCCCACACGGCCAGCACTTTTACCAGATGATCGCCACAACCGCGATCGGTCACAAATTCGCGCATGCGGTATTTGTCGGCAAGTATGCTCCACTCGGTAGTGTCGGTATTGAATTCCAGCCAGTTGATCCACTGGTTGATATCCTCGGGCGACTCCCAGTTGATTTCACGGCCGAACTGCCGTTTATAATATATGGCGGCAACAGTTTTAAAATCACCGTTTTTGTGAGCTTTCTTCAACCTGTAGCGGTCAACTATCAGCCCGGGATGAGTTATATAGCGTAATATTTTCGATATTGAAGATGACATAAGTTAGTTTCAGGAATTAGTTTATATTCTTGATTTTTAAAATCTTTTATTCATTTCTAAGCATATCGAGATAACGGATAAATTCCTGCACGTCATTATGTGATACCGTTAATCTCTCTCCGTATGCTCCATCAGGCAGTTTAGGCTTGACAGTCACATGATACCCGTTTATCAATATGTGGTACTTGCCATGGCTCACATTCGTAGTCACGGTTTCAATGAGATTGTCTTTATCCTTATTATCGCTTGCATATTCATTTATCCACTTTCTCCACATCTCGGCTTTCCGCCCGAGAGTATGCTCATAATATCCCGGCAATCGCTCACGAAGAATATTGCTTACCTCATCCAGACGGGCTATCACCTTCTTGCTTACATTGTCAATCTCGGCACCATGTACATATAGATTACGCAGTTTAATGATATTCTGCAGCTCATTCTCATATCTTTTTTGAATAATGTTTTCCTTGCAGAGCTGCTTCACCATAAACGATACTCCCGTTCTTTTTCCAAACATAAAATAACCTTCATCAGGGAAATATGCTCTTACAGCCTGCTCAAACTCCCTGAAGTGCTCGATAAAAGTCATCGGCGACACTTGATCGTCAGCCGGAACTTCCTCGCCCTGTTGAGTATTACCTCCTTCGTTACCCTCCTGCTCCTCAGCTTCAAGTGCTCTTTTGGTTTCGGTAGTCTCCTCTTTAATTATTCTGTTTCTCCCTTTCTCACTCAAAGCAAAATTTAGAATCGGAATCAGGAGAAATAACGCCCATATATTACCTAATATCAGTACTATGAATAGGATTAGACACACCCAACCGCTCGTATTCCACAATATTGTTACTGTTGCAAGCTGGCTCGAAATCTCATCAGCATACGCAAGCGCCCCTATATCAAGTAGGATGAATAAAATTGAAGATACAAAGAAATTCCAACCCACTTCAAATACTTTATCAATCTGCGGCCACAGAATTGTGCCTAACGAAGGGTCATCATCTATCCTGCGATTCATATTCTGATCATACACCGTCAATCCGGCCATGACCAAACCCGCAAGCGCCGCTAACACCTGTGGAAGCGTCGAAAATATCCAATATATTGCCTCTGCCGATATATTCATTATGATAAAAATAGAATAATTACTTTTTACCGATTTTTTGCTTTATCGATTTGAAGATGCCATCCACTATCAGACGCTCTTCACTCATAAGGCTGAATCTGTATATAAGATAACTATAGAGAGCGACCAATGGGATTAATGCAATTATATATATCGGCAGAGTCAGGCAAAACTTAACCAATACATAACAACCCAGCGTGATAAACAGCGTCGGCAAAATTATTTTCATGAATACATTTTCCACGTATGCCGTTATATTGAGGCCGCCGGTGCGTTTCAGGAACGGCAACCTGACCAACGCACATATCAGCTCTATAACGGCATAGCACCATATTGCGGATTTAATCGGAATATTCATTTTAAGCAATATCCACAATACAGGCAGGGTGAGCAACTTTATGGTATTTACCGTAATTGAATACGCTCCAATATTTCCTATCGCCTGATTTGATGTTCCTAATCCCGTTGTAATCAGGTCAACCAATCCCGTGACGAGAATGACTGTGCAGAATAACACTGCGTAATCAGGCAGTTCACCAAGCCATAATTTCAGCACCTCAGGCAAAACGAATATAAGCGGTATCACTATCATGGCAAGCAACAGGTAACTGAATTTTGAAGCTATCTCGGCAAGCCTGAACATTTTTGCTCTGTCGCCACCGCCTTCTGCCTTTACTATCTGGGGATTGATGGCAAGCATGAGTGCCGAAGAAACGAAACTCACCGCTCCGCTCAGCTGCAGCGCTATACCGAAAGCAGCATTTACCGTGGTTCCGAAAAATTTATTGATAATTACGGCAGTTCCCTGCGTGCGTCCCACAATACAACCGGTACTGTAAAGCTGCCAGCCGATAAACGACGACATCGACTTCAGATATTCCTTGTTGAAAAGGCTGATTCGCGGCCATATACACTCCTCGTAGTTTCGGAAATCATATACTGAAAATGCGAGGAAATTCATCACATAAATCGCCAGCATCAGGTATCCGTAGGTGATAAGCTTATCCGCCCCCCAATAAGTAAGCATGACGGCTATGCCCACTTTCAGCACGCCGTCACACACATCCACTACCGATGTATACACGATATTCTCATGTGATATGATAAGTGCCTTATATGGCGCCGTGACAAACGAAAGCAATATCATAGCAATCGTGCACTGATACACAATCTTTGCCGCATGCATGCGCTCGGGAGCTATATTCAGAAATCCGTCAAAGAGAAAGAGTCCCGCAATCTCAAGCAATATCAGCACCACGCCGCTCACAACCACATGCATAATCACACTATTGCTGAAGATTGCCTGCTGAGTCTCAAGATCACTTTTCGCCTGATGATATGACATGAACCGCTGCGTCGTGGTAACCATGGCATTGGTCATAAACGCGAGCATCGAAACCACGCCGGCAATCAAGGTAAATATACCGTAGTCAGCCAGTCCGAGTGCAGCGAGGATTAACCTTGTACTGTATAATGAAAGAACAAGATTTATCAACGTGCGTGCATATTGCGCACCGGTATTGATAATCAGTCTTGTCGAATTTTTATGTATTTTCATCTGTCGTTGGAAGAAAGTGCCACAGTATCGGTCACCGGTATCTCAGTGAGGCGTTCTACGTCGCTGGGGTCGATTTTGACGGTGGCGCCGCCGAGCAGGTCGAGGCTTACGGCAAGCGTATGTGACCCGTCGGGATTGGATATTATTGTTCCTTCAAGTCCTTTCAGATGGCCGCGTATCACCCTCACCGTATCGTGTAGCCTGAATACGGCGGGAGTAAAGTCCACGGGGATTTCCGATTGTCCGAGCATGAATTTCAGTGTCTGCATCTGACGCTCGGGAATAGTGGCTACAGGCCGGTTGCCTCCGGCAGGGTCCACCGTGCGGTTGACCATAAAGCGGAAAATATATGGCAGGTTCACGATTTCTTTACGGCACGCTTCGGTACACTTCACGAATACCACGGCCGGAATCACCACACGGTCTACGGCCCGTCGCCGTCCGTTGGCCCACACGTGCACTTCCCTCTGCGTAGCCACGTAGCTTTCCACACCGCGCTCCGACAGGCTGTCGGCCACTTTTTTCTCGTGCCGTGCATTGACCATAGCTACATACCATCGTTTTTCGGCCACGCCTACGGCGTCGTCAACGCCCGCAGGCACCGCCGCAACTATCGTGTTTTCTGTCCCGGTATCAGACATACTGAAGATCATGTTCAGCCGCCTCCTTGAAAGAAGCCTTGAACAATTCACAAAGTTAAGGAAAAAGTTCGATTTATCAATTATTCATTTCTTTAATTATGGCACTTCATCGATAAATCAGCAGTCCGTAAGCAAGACAGCCCGGCGCATCCGCGTCGGGCTGTCTCTTTCAGAGGTATTTATATGAGCTGGATCTATTTTACAGAAGGGGCATGAACTTCATGTTGCTGAGACGATCCCAGAGTCCCTTGCTGGCACCCTCGTTGAATACAGCGAGGCAAATGCTTTCAGAGAACTGAACCATGGTGTAGTCGTCATTCCATGTACCGATGATTTCACCGCTGGTCTTGCCACTGGAATCTGTTACTATTACATCACACTCGCCGAGGCCGGTGAAGTTAAGGCCTTCAGCCGCGGTGGTTCCGAGAGGAATCGACATATTGTACTTGCCGGTGGCTTCATCTTCGCGAAGCACCACATTGAGCACGAGGCCGCTGTAAAGAGCGGGATAGAAACCGATGAACTGACATTCGCCTGTAGCTTCGTTCACAACGTCGAGCGTAGCGTTGGGGGTGACTATGGGTGTATTGTCATAGTCACTAAACTCGAGCTGCCAAGGGCCGGAAAGCGCATAGATGGGTGAGCTGAGACGGTCCTGAATTGCAACCGTACAGGTATTGAGGGGCTGCACGATAGCACCTTCGGCGCTTTCGATCACGACACGGAAATAGCGGTCGGGGTCGCGTGATTCAAGATACTGGGTGCGGATTTCCACAGATGCCGTCTTGGTGTCGGCGGGAATATTGATAGTCTCGCTTGTTACGTAGAAATGGCTGTCGGCAATAGCCTGTTCCTGCTCGGGATCATCAGTACCCATCACCTTTACGGTAACTTTTACATAACCGTTAGGTTCGCCTGTCACTACGAGAGGAATTTGGAAAATGCCCTTCATCTCATTTACTACCATTTCGGCAGTTTCCACCGATACTCCCACACCGGGGACGGTGTTGATCGAGTAATCTTCCTTGTCATCGCTGCATGATGTAAGAGCTACGGTGCAGGCGGCAAATATTGAGAGATATTTGAAAAGTTTCATGATTGCTTGTTATTGGGATTTAATCGTGGATAGGATCAATAGCCGGGATTCTGCTGGCCTACGAGTTGAGGATTGACCTGAATTTCATCGGCAGGAATAGGCCATACATAGCGGTGGTCGTCGGCCGTGTAGTGCACGTTTTCAGAACCGGTCACGATAAGATTACCGAGACCGAGGCCTGATACACGGGTGAATTCCACTTTCCAGCGACGGCAGTCAGCAAGGCGGAAGCCTTCACCGATGAGTTCCTTGGTACGTTCGGCCTGAATCTGTGCTAAAAGTTCAGCACCTGAGTAGGATGCATCCTCATACTTTTCTATACGCTGCTTGCGGAAATAGTTAAGAGTTGCAAGAGCATCGCCGGTACCGGTCATATATTCACACTCCATCTTGATGAGATACATTTCCGACAGACGGAACGGCTTGCCCATATTGGCAAGGTTATTGACCGAAGTGACTGTACGAAGGCTCTCATTACCGGGCCATTTGTTGAAGGTGCGCACTCCATTGTAGCTTGCGCCGTTGTTAAACAGATTCTGGGTGCCGATAAAAGCGCGAGCGCGAACATCACCGGTGCCATAGTAATTGTTCACTACATTAGCCACAGGGAGGAAGTTAACTTTATCGGACTGATCCTGAAGCCAGCCACCGCCTGTGGAGCTGATGTAGAGCTCCTGAGTATCGACATAGGGACGGAACATAAGTTCAGAACCTTCATCGTTGGTCCACATCTTCACATAGGGATACTGACGGTTAAGGATGGTTCCGGTTGAGGCCGCGCTGACCAGCGAATAGATATGATTGTTATCGATCACATCGTTGGCATATTTAAGAGCGTTGGGATAGTCACCCTTGAGGAGAGCGGTACGGGCCTGCAGGGCGCGCACGATCCACGTATTCAGGAACGAAGAGTTCTGAACCAGCGATTCGGTAGCAGCCTCGGCGGGAAGATTCTCCTCATACTGGAGAAGGCCCTCATATGCGAGATCAAGCTCATCCTCAATAAACTTATAGGTGGCGTAGAGAGTAGAGCGGCCGGGATATGTACCCTTGTTAGATGAAGGATTGTAGTCGGTACGCAGAGGCACACCTACGTTCGTATCCTTGTTCTGATCGGTATAGAGCGGGCAGAAAAGTTCGGTAAGCTTGAAATAATAATAAGCACGGGCGAAATGAGCCTCGGCGATATATCGCTTCATCTCCACGGTATTGGCGATCTGAGCGGCGGGTACTGCATCAAGAATAGGCTGAGCTTTCTCAAGGAAATAGTTGGCTGAAACTATACCCGCGTAATAACCGCCCCAGAGCGAAGTGATCTGATCGAGCGACGATGTGATGTTGCCGGAGTTGAGGTCGTTGTTCTTGTTACCGTTCTGCACCGAACCTACAAACTGGTCCATGGCGAGGTCAGTATAGAATACATAGCCGCCAGTTGTGCGTGAACGGAGGCCGTTGTAAAGACCATTGCGGAAATGCAGACAGTCAGTTATATCCTGAATACCCGTCTGGTCATCTATAACATTGGGCTGGGGGATATTCATGTCGCATGAGGTTGTCAGCAGTCCGCCCAGTGCCAGAATGGAAAATATGATTTTTTTCATTGCTTTTTGTCTTTAGAAGTTGTGCTGATTAGAATGCCACCTCAAATCCGAGTTCATACTGGCGGGTATTGGGATAATAGAATGCCACTACGTTGGTTTCAGGTTCGGGGTCATAACCGGTGTAGCCGGTGAATGTCAGCAGGTTGCGACCGGTGAAATGGAAAGTCACGTTATCGAGGTGAAGCTTGTTGAGCGCGCTCTGAGGAAGCTTGTAGGTAAATGTAAGGTTCTTCAGACGCAGGTATGAGGCATTCTCGATCAGGTGAGAGTCAAACTGGAGAGTCTGTCCGTCGGCGGCAGGCACGTCAGTGATCTGGCCGGGATATGTCCACACTTCGAGCATCTTCACGTTCTGGTTTGACTGGTCGGCGAAGTTATTGTTCTCGATGAAGTAGCGGTCATTGTTGATCATGTACTTGGCGGCAGCCCAGTTGAAATCAACACGCAGGCTGAAGTCGCGCCAGCGGAGGTCAGTACCGAAACCGCCCGAGTAGGGGGCATACTGGCTCTTGCCGATGAGCTTGGCATCGCGCTCTTCATTATACTGCTTGGTGAGGTTGCCGTCTTTGTCCACCCACATCATCTGACCGTCGCGGGGGTCTACTCCTGCATATTCCACAGTGTACATCTCGCCGGCCGAGTGACCTACCTTATACTGAACGCCGGTATTGGGGATAGTGAATGTATCCTGACCGTCGAAGAGCTTGGTGATCTCGTTGCGGTTATAGTTGAAGTTGGCGCGGAGTCCCCAGTACCAGTCACGGTTGGAGATAAGGGCGAAGTTAAGGTCTACGTCCACACCGGTGTTGGTCATGTTACCGATATTACCGTAACCGCCCGAGAAACCGGTGGTATACGAATAAGGAATAGACATGAGCATGTCGACGGTCTCCTTGCGGTAGAAGTCGATCTCACCTTTGATCTTGTTGTTGAGCACGGCGAAACCGAGACCGAGGTCCCAAGAGCGCACTGTCTCCCAAGTAAGATCCTGATTGGATGCCGATGCGATACCTATCGACTGTCCGTCATTACCCGTCAGACCGCCGGTGTAGATATTACCGCCACCGAGCGTACCGGCGTAAAGCCAGTCGGAAATCGAAGAGTTACCTGTCGTACCGTAGCTGAGACGGAGGCTGAGGTCGTTGATCCATGTTACTGACTTCATGAAGTCCTCATTGCTGATACGCCACATAGCACCAAGTGAGTAGAAATTAGCCCAGCGGTGACCGGCGGCAAACTTCGAGCTACCGTCGCGGCGGTAAGTAACGTCTACGAAATAACGGTTGTTGTAGTCATAGCTGGCAGTACCGAAGAACGAGTTGAACACCGAGCGCGTAAGCGACTGGCTGAGGTTATCGGTAGTAAGAGGCGATATGGCATTGCCGAGGAACATAAGGCGTGAATCGGTATAGCCGGCGCCATAAGCACCGAAGAGCTCGTTTTTGGTGATGATCGACTCCTGACCGATAAGCACGGTAAGATTATGTAAGTCAGCAATTGTTCTGGTATACTCAGCGGTATTGGTGTAAGTAAATGCATAATAGCGCTGGAAGCTCTGGCTGTTAGAACCGGTATTCGTTCCATACCAGTCATTGAGGTCACCCATAGGGGTTAACTCGTTGGTTGTCGGGAACTGATAACCCGAGTAGCGGTAGTCAAATGCATCCACATTCTGCTGGGCGCGGAGAGTGAGACCCTCTATAGGCACGATAGTCTCGTCGATAGAAGCGTTGATCGAGAGATTCTTCTGTGCACGGCTCTGAGTATCGGCAAGTGCTTGGGGAAGAATGAGCTCCGAGTAACGGAGATACTTGGCTTTCTGACCGTATACTATCTGACCGTCGGGAGTGAAAGTATAGTAGCGGGGTGAATCATAAGGGAATGCAACGCGGGCAAACATCGAGGGGTTGGCCATATAGGCTGTACCGCCACCGGAGTATGCGGTGTTGTTCTGAGAGTTGGTCTCACCCTTCTCATAACCGAGGTTGGTCTTGAAGCCGAAGCGGAACCAGTTGGTCACGCGGGTAGTGATATTGGCGCGGAGGGTAGAGCGGCGCAGGTGTGACTGCGGCATGATACCGTCGGCGTCATAATGGTTGAGCGATACATAGTAGCTTGAGTTATCGCTACCGCCGCGCACTGCTGCGTCGAGCTGATATGTAGGAGCCGAGCTGTTGAACACCTCATCGCGCCAGTTGGTCGAGATTCCGTAGTTATCCACAAGCGAGCGGATTTCTTCCGAAACGGGCTTACCCACGAGGTCGCGGTAACGTATATACTGCTCGGAGTTCATCATTTCTACATTGTCATGAGCCATCTGCGACCATCCGAACGATGCACGGATATTCACTTTGGCCTTCTCCTGAAATTTACCTTTCTTGGAGGTGATCACGATAACACCGTTGGCAGCACGCGAACCGTAGATAGCCACCGAAGCAGCATCCTTGAGCACGGTCACTGACTCGATATCCGAGGGGTTGAGTGTGGTGAACACAGCCGAGGTGATAGGAGCGCCGTCGAGGATAAACAGAGGAGTGTTACCGGCGGTAAGCGAGTTCACACCACGCATACGGATGTGCATCTCGTTGGCCGAGGGGTCACCCGAGTTGGATGCGATGTTAAGACCGGGCACCTGACCCTGCAGAGCGTCGAGGAACGTTGCGGTGGGCACGTCCTTGAACACCTGCTCGCCTACTACCGACACAGAGCCCACTACCGAGCCCAGTTTCTTGCTCTGACCGTAGCCTACCACGACTACTGTTTCAAGCTGGTTGTCGGGAGCCATCTTGATAAGCATGTGATCTTCAATCTTAACAGTCTGCTCGGCATATCCCACATAAGAGACAGTCACTGTCTTTGCATTGTCGGGGACATCAATAGCGAAATTACCGTCAAGGTCGGTCGTAACTCCCATGCCGCCGACATTGGGTACGACTGTCGCGCCCATTATGGGCTCTTCATTTTCGGCATCGATTACCGTTCCCGTAATGGTGCGGGCCTGCGCCATCACTGCGAAACAGAATACGGCCGTAAGTAATAGAAACAGCTTTTTCATACCTTTTTAAAGAATTAGACAATATAGTTTTAAATTATTTTTTCAATACTTTTACACGAATTTGGAAACTCGCTGTGATTTGGTCAAGAGTTACTAAACAGTGTTTAGAGTTGCAAAGTTACAACAAAAAATGAAAAAAGTTTCAAATTCGGCTAAAAAAAGTAGCATTTTAACATTATAATTTCAAAAATCCCTCTCATTTTATTGACATTCGTCACCTCGTCACCGGTCATTACCGCTGACCCGACAACCGGCCCCACCACTTACCTCACCTATATTATTTCACGCGCGTACGCGAGATAATTGGCCGCATTCCTTTCGCTCTGTGAAAAAAAATACTTATCTTTGCAAAGTATTTCACACAACCGTTACACAGTATGCGACAATCAAAGCGCGCCTTCCTCATACTCGAGGACGGCACCACGATGGAAGGTAAATCCTTCGGCTATGAAGGCTCCACAGCCGGCGAAGTAGTGTTCAACACAGCAATGACCGGCTATCCCGAGAGCCTCACCGACCCTTCCTACGAGGGTCAGATTCTCGTCACCACCTATCCCATTCTCGGTAACTACGGCGTGCCTCCGCGCCGCGAGAAAGACGACGTCAGCGAATACTACGAAAGCGACCATATCCACTGCAAGGCTATCGTGGCTCAGGATTATTCATTCGAGCACTCCCACTGGCAGGCCGACCGCTCGCTGGCTCAATGGCTTCAGGAAGAAAAAATACCCGGAATTTACGGCATCGACACCCGCGCCCTCACAAAGCACCTGCGTGAGCACGGCTCCATGCTCGGAAAGATCGTAATCGAAGGCACCGACCCCGATTCGATTCCGTTCTACGACCCAAACAAGGAAAACCTCGTGGCAAAGGTATCATGTAAGGAAGTCGAAGTGCACGGCGACGGCGAAAAGACCGTAGTGCTCGTGGACTGCGGCGTGAAACACAACATCATCCGGTGCCTCACCCGCCGCGGCGTGAAGGTGGTGCGCGTGCCTTGGAACTACGATTTCACCGCCATTCCCTACGACGGCCTGTTCATATCCAACGGCCCCGGCAACCCCGACATGGCCGGAGAGACTGTCACCCTCATCCGCAAGGCCATGGAAAACGGAAAGCCCATATGCGGCATATGCATGGGCAACCAGCTCCTTGCAAAAGCCGCCGGAGCCAAGACCTATAAGCTTAAATACGGCCACCGAAGCCACAATCAGCCCGTGCGCCGCGCCGGCACCGAACGCTGCTTCATCACTTCCCAGAACCACGGTTTCGCCGTCGACAACGCCACTCTCCCCGCCGACTGGGAACCCCTGTTCATCAACATGAACGACGGCACCAACGAGGGAATCCGCCACAAGACCCTCCCCTACTTCTCCGCACAGTTCCACCCCGAGGCAAGCTCGGGTCCGAAAGATACCGAATTCCTTTTCGACGAATTCATAGCAATGATCTAACCCCATCACCCCCAACCATGCGCAACGAATCAATCAGAAAAGTGCTCCTGCTCGGTAGCGGAGCCCTCAAGATAGGCGAGGCCGGCGAATTTGACTACTCCGGCTCCCAAGCCCTAAAGGCAATGAAGGAAGAAGGTATCACCACCGTCCTCATCAACCCCAATATCGCCACCGTGCAGACCTCCGAAGGCTTTGCCGACAAGATTTACTTCCTCCCCGTCACCCCATACTTCGTCGAGAAGGTAATAGCCCGCGAGCGCCCCGACGGCATCCTGCTCGCTTTCGGCGGACAGACGGCCCTCAACTGCGGCGTGGAGCTCTACCGCTCAGGTGTGCTTGAGAAATACGGCGTGGAAGTGCTCGGCACACCCGTGCAGGCCATCATGGACACCGAAGACCGCGAACTGTTTGTCCACAAGCTCGACGAAATCAATGTCAAGACCATAAAGAGTCAGGCCGTATCCACCACCCTCGAGGCAATGCACGCCGCCGAGCAGCTCGGCTATCCCGTGATAGTGCGCGCCGCCTACGCTCTTGGCGGCCTCGGCAGCGGATTCTGCGATAATGAGCAGGAACTCGTGTCGCTTGTCGACAAAGCGCTTTCCTTCTCACCGCAGGTACTCGTGGAGAAATCGCTCAAAGGATGGAAAGAAGTGGAATATGAGGTGGTGCGCGACCGCTTCGACAACTGCATCACCGTCTGCAACATGGAAAACTTCGACCCTCTCGGCATCCACACCGGCGAGTCCATCGTAGTCGCCCCCTCGCAGACCCTTACCAACGAAGACTACCACTATCTGCGTAAGCTCGCCATAAAGATCATACGCCACATCGGCATCGTGGGCGAGTGTAACGTACAGTATGCATTTGACCCCGCGTCGATGGACTACCGCGTAATCGAGGTCAACGCCCGCCTGAGCCGCTCGTCGGCTCTCGCATCCAAAGCCACCGGCTACCCTCTGGCATTCGTCGCAGCCAAGCTCGGCCTCGGCTACGGCCTCTTTGACCTCAAGAACTCCGTCACCCTCGAGACATCGGCATTCTTCGAGCCGGCGCTCGACTATATCGTATGCAAGATTCCCCGCTGGGACCTCGGCAAATTCCACGGCGTGCGCCGCGAGATAGGCTCATCCATGAAATCGGTAGGCGAAGTTATGGCCATAGGCCGCACCTTCGAGGAAGTGATCCAGAAAGGTCTCCGCATGATAGGTCAGGGCATGCACGGCTTCGTGGGCAACCATCCCGTAAAGGTCGACGACATCGACCGCGCCCTTGCAGCCCCCACCGACAAGCGCATCTTCATCATCTCGCAGGCAATGCAGAAAGGCTACACCGTCGACCGCATCCACGAGCTTACGAAAATCGACAAGTGGTTCCTCCACAAGCTCCATAATATCATCGTCACCGCCGGCGAGCTGGCTCAATACAATCAGCTCGACGAGCTCCCCGCCGATCTTCTCCGTCAGGCCAAATGTCAGGGATTCTCTGACTTTCAGGTTGCGCGCGAAGTGATGAAAGGCGAAATGGACATCGACGCCGAAAACGCCAATCTTCAGGTGCGCGCTCTCCGCAAGCAGCTCGGAATCGTCCCCGTGGTGAAGCAGATCGACACCCTCGCCGCCGAATATCCCGCGATGACCAACTATCTGTATCTCACCTACAACGGCACGCAAAACGACGTACGGTATCTCCACGACCACCGCTCCATCGTGGTGCTCGGCTCGGGCGCCTACCGCATCGGCTCGTCGGTGGAATTCGACTGGTGCTCCGTCAACGCCCTCATGACCGTGAAGCGCAACGGCTGGCGCTCGGTGATGATCAACTATAACCCCGAGACCGTGTCGACCGACTACGACATATGCGACCGTCTCTACTTCGACGAGCTCACCTTCGAGCGCGTCATGGACATACTCGACCTCGAGCAGCCCCACGGCACTATCCTCTCCGTGGGCGGACAGATTCCCAACAATCTCGCCACACGTCTTGACCAGCAGGGCGTCAACATCCTCGGCACATCGGCCCGCGATATCGACAACGCCGAAGACCGCAACAAATTCTCGGCCATGCTCGACCGCCTCGGCATCGACCAGCCACGCTGGAGCGAGCTCACCTCGATGGACGACATACACCGCTTCATCGACGAGGTAGGCTACCCCGTGCTCGTCCGTCCCAGCTACGTCCTCTCGGGCGCGGCAATGAACGTATGCCACAACGATGAGCAGCTCACCCGCTTCCTCCGCCTCGCCGCCAACGTATCCAAGAAGCACCCCGTAGTCGTTTCGCAGTTCATATCTCAGGCCAAGGAAATCGAAATGGACGCCGTGGCCCGCAACGGCGAAATCATCGCCTACGCCATCTCCGAGCACATCGAATATGCCGGCGTTCACTCAGGCGACGCCACCATCCAGTTCCCCCCGCAGAAACTCTACGTCGAGACCATGCGCCGCATCCGCAAGATCTCGCGCCGTATCGCCGAAGCTCTCCACATCTCCGGCCCGTTCAACATCCAGTTCCTCGCCAAGAACAACGATATCAAGGTAATTGAGTGCAACCTGCGTGCATCGCGCAGCTTCCCGTTTGTATCGAAGGTTCTGAAAATCAACTTCATCGATCTGGCCACACGCATCATGCTCGGCCTCGACGTCGAGAAGCCCGGCAAGAGCGCATTTGACCTCGACTACGTCGGCATAAAGGCATCGCAATTCTCTTTCTCGCGCCTTCAGGGTGCCGATCCCGTGCTCGGCGTAGACATGGCCTCCACCGGCGAGGTTGGCTGTCTGGGTGTCGACTCATCCGAAGCCCTTATGAAAGCCCTCATCTCGGTAGGACAGCGCATACCCCGCCGCACCGTACTCCTCTCCACCGGAGGCCCCAAATCCAAGTCGGCCATGCTTGATGCCGCCCACCTGCTCAACAACAAGGGCTACACCATCTATGCCACCGGCGGAACATGCAACTACCTCAACGAAAACGGTATACCCGCAATCCGCGCCTACTGGCCCAGCGAGACTGACCGTCAGCCGCAGGCCGAGCAGCTCCTCCACGACCACAAGATCGACCTCGTGGTCAACATACCCAAAAACTACACCTCGTCGGAACTCTCCAACGGCTACCGCATACGCCGCGCCGCCACCGACCTCAATATCCCGCTGCTCACCAATGCCCGTCTCGCCTCGGCATTCATCGAAGCCTTTACCACCCACCCCATCGACGAGATCGAGATAAAGGCATGGGATGAGTATTAAAATTTGTTAATAACTTTGCCCGCTACTGAAATAGCCTTACCTTTGCACTGCTTTAGGCCGCCGGAAGCGGCGGCTTGAGCATCAAGGATTGTCTTATGGTGTAATGGTAGCACTGCAGTTTTTGGTTCTGCCTGTCAAGGTTCGAATCCTTGTAAGACAACATCAGCAAGGAGCCCCCGGCTCCTTGCTTTTTTATTTTCTCTCCCTATTCGGCGCACATCTTCAACCAATCGCATGTTAACCTGAACCTTTTTTTTATTTGCAAATGACGATATTTTAGTTTACCTTTGCAATATATGACTATGGATGACAGAAATAAAGCTACGGATCAGTCTGCTCCTCTACGCTATCATGAGAAACTTGATGCATTTCATGATACCGTTACAACCTATTATTCCGAGCGAGAGGCTAATGTGTATCGTACTGTCATGACCAATCCACCCACAGATGCGGATCTCGTGCCTCAACGCTACCGCCACAAAACTTTACGTGAGATAAATGAAATGCTCATTTTGTATACTGAAGAAGATGTGGCAGAGCTTACCGATGAAGAAAAACGCGAAGAAGTGAGCGGCGACGCCATATCTGTAAACACCACGCCTGAAAAATGCCGCACATCGGCTCTGCGCACATATCGGACCGTAAAGCGAAAATATCCCGCACCTATCCCTGATGAATTCAAGGCTAATAGAGGCCCGTATATAGTTCGTTTAAAAATAGGTCCCGAACACGGTATTTTATCCAAGCCCAATAAAGGTCACATGAACTTTCTACCTCGTGAGGGAGTTCGTATGGAAGATATTTGGGACAAAAGTTATGCGCCTGAAAAATTCGAGTACGACGATGAATCAACCGATGATAATAACTGATATGTATCTGGTTGCCGATCTTCAGGATTACGGTCGCCCCTATGTTTCCTTGTTTATCGACAAGGGACGCGATCTGCTGTACTTGTTCGTCAGAATTCTCGAAGGTAACTCAGTCCAGTCATATCTTTTCACCGGCGTATCACCTCAAGAAATTCAGGAATACATGAACGGCCATAAAAATCTAAGAGCCTTGTTTTATGGGAAAGATATGTCAATAGGTTCATTTGACGGAGGGATATTGACAGCCCGGGCCTTTGAAGGTAACGGATCAGTTTTGCCCATTATCGATCATGACACTTTTGATCCGGAGTTTTGCCACGACAAGTTAAAGGTCAAAGTCTTTCTCAAACGATTCAACGCCGGATTACAGCCGGGCAAGTTTCAAACAATAGCAACAGCCAACTAATAACAACGTCATTATGAGACCTTTGATTATCAATTACCGGGAAGGTATCTACAACCTCAATTCCGAATTAATGAAATCAACCGCTGATGCGGATGATGCCGATATACAGCTTGAGGTCACCGGCATAATACGTCTAAAACCTGACTTTGAGGCTTTAGGATTCCAGTTGACATTTGGCTATTTTATCGGTGAAGCTGAGCTATTACGTTTCGGCTTCATAATCACAATGGCGATACCCGGATGGATACCTTTGACCACCAACGACAAGATCGATAAATCTTCAAAAGAAGCTGAGAACAAGAGCATCAGAGAGATTATCTTTTCACGTGCGCCCGAGCAGATCAGGTCTTTGTGTCGCGCTGCGATAGATTTCGCCCGTGGAGCTTTGTCAGCAAAATTGACTGACACGACTGAAACGCCCATTGAAATCCCCGACTTTTCCATCTCTGACTTCATTAACACGATCAACTTCCGAATCAGCTGATTACATCTTATTCTTGAATATGACTTCACATTGGTCTCGGGTTAATCCCGGGACCATATATTTATCAGCAGAGTTTTATTTGCTCAACCCAAGTTTTTGATATAACTTTGCATTGCGGTTTACTGTGCCGGAGATGCGCGGTAGCCGCATGTACATTGACTATCTCTGTTGACAGCGCCGGGGCGCTTTTCAAATTCAAATCTATGAGTGAAATAAAGCAAAACTTTGAGATGGTGGCCAAGACTCTCAAAGGTCTGGAAGATGTGCTGGCCGAGGAGCTCCGTCAGCTCGGAGCTGAAAACGTGACGCCCGGACGCCGCATGGTGTCGTTTGAGGGCGACAAGGCGATGATGTACCGCGCCAATATCTGCTGCCGCACCGCCTTGAGTATTCTCAAGCCTATCTACAAGTTCATGGCGGCCGACCCCGACACCCTCTACGAGATGGTAAAGGAATATGACTGGTCAAGTGTGCTGAGCCTCGACAAGACATTTTCTATCGACACCGTAGCCCACTCTGCCGAGTTCACCCACTCACGCTTCGTCACCTACCGCGTCAAGGATGCGATAGTCGACTATTTCAAAGATAAATTCGGCCCCGACAAGCGTCCGGGCGTGCGTCTGCGCGACGCCGACGTGATGATCAACGTCCACATCGACGCCGACCGTGTCACTCTGTCGCTCAACTCGTCAGGCGAGTCGCTCCACAAGCGCGGATGGCGTGTCGCCACCACCGAGGCTCCTATCAACGAGGTGCTTGCCGCCGGCATCATCCTCAAGAGCGGGTGGAAAGGACAGTCACCGTTTGTCGACCCCATGTGCGGCTCAGGCACCTTCCTTGTCGAGGCGGCCATGATAGCGGCAGGCATCAAGCCCGGAAAATTCCGCCGCTCGTTTGCCTTCGAGCACTGGCCCGAATTTGACGCCGACCTGTTTGAGACCGTGCTCAACGAAGGCCCCGCGCCCCGCGAGATACCATTCAAGATATATGGCTCCGACATATCTCCCAAAGCCGTGTCCATCGCCGAGCAGAATGTGCTCGCAGCCGGTGTCGACGAGTATGTCGTGCTCCGCATAAAACCCCTCGTGAAGTGGGACGAAGCTCCCGCCGACGGCACACCCGGTGTCCTCATCACCAATCCCCCCTACGGCGAGCGCATCAACGTCGACGATATGGAGAAACTCTACGAGACACTCGGATCCAAGCTCAAGCATGTATTCCGCGGCTACCACGCATGGGTGATTTCCTCTAACGAGGACTATCTTGCCAAGATAGGTCTCACCCCCTCGCTGAAGGAGGAGATGCAAAACGGCGGTCTCGACTGCCAGTTGCGCGAATACGTGATATTCGACGGCGACAAGGCCACATTCCGCCGCGAAGGTGGCTCCATCAAGAGCGACCGTCCCTCCACGCGCCGCGACTCCGACCGTCAGCGCCGCATGACCGACAACGAGTGGAAAGCCGATGCCCGCCGCCGCGGCATGGGAGGCAAGGAAGCCCACCGCCCCGGCAGCTCTTCACGCAGCGCCCGCCCCACTCGTCCGTCGCGTCCGTCACGTCCTGACAGCCATGAGCGACCCGAGCGTTTCAACCGCCCCGGTCGCCCCGGTCGTGAGGAATCATCCGAAGCATCGCGCCTGCTCGGACGCCGACGCAACCCCGACGCCCTGTTGAGCCTCGAAAATCCACGCACGCCTTCCATTCCCGCTCCCGAAGGACCCTTCATGCGTACCCGCCGTCGCGGATGGCGCAAACTCGACAAGGACACCGATAACAATACCAACGATTAATCCCCCACCTTCCCATGGCACTTCAGTATAAAGTAAACCCTGCCGGATTCGTAAGCGAGACTCCCGGCGACAATCCATTCGCTCCCGCCGACACTCAGGCTCCCCGTAAAATCAACGTGCTCCTCCTCGGCTCGGGCGGACGCGAAGCCGCTCTCGCATGGAAAATCAGCAGCAGCCCCCTATGTGCCCGTCTCTACATCGCGCCCGGCAACGGCGGCACTACCGCGTTCGGTGAAAACGTCGCCCTCTCGCCCCTCGACTTCCCCGCTATCGACTCGTGGGCTGAGAAACACGACATAGGCCTTATCGTGGTAGGCAACGAAGATCCCCTCGTGGCCGGTATATGGGATTACTTCCATGAACACCGCCCCTCGCTCCCCGTAGTGGGCCCGTCAAAAGCCGGCGCTGCTCTCGAAGGCAGCAAGGACTTCGCCAAGCAGTTCATGACCCGTCACAACATCCCCACCGCGCGCTTCCGCTCGTTTACGGCCGAGACCGTCGACGACGGCTGCCGTTTCCTTGAGGAACTCACCGCACCTTACGTGCTCAAGGCCGACGGCCTCGCTGCCGGAAAGGGTGTGCTGATAATCAACGATCTTGACCAAGCCAAGCAGTCGCTCCGCGAGATGCTCGGCGGCATGTTCGGCGCATCGTCGGCCACCGTCGTGATCGAGGAATTCCTGAGCGGTATAGAGTGCTCGGTATTCGTGCTCACCGACGGCAACGGCGGCTACCGCATTCTCCCCGTTGCTAAAGACTACAAGCGCATAGGCGAAGGCGATACCGGACTCAACACCGGCGGCATGGGTGCCGTGAGCCCCGTGGCGTTTGCCGACGACAAGTTCATGCGTCAGGTCGAGGATAATATCGTGATTCCCACCATAAAGGGTCTCATCGACGAAGGCATCACCTACCGCGGGTTCATATTCCTCGGGCTTATCGACGTAGCCGGAAAACCCATGGTGATCGAGTACAACGTGCGCATGGGCGACCCCGAGACCGAGGTTGTCATGCTCCGCATCCAGAGCGACCTGCTGCAGCTCATGCAGGCCGCAGCCACCGGGTCACTCGGCTCGTTACCCCTCGAGCAGCGTCCGGGCTACGCCACCACGGTCATGATCGTGTCGGGAGGCTATCCGGGAAGCTACCCCAAGGGACTCCCCATCGACATCCCCGCCTCGTTGCCCGACGAAACCATCCTGTTCCACGCCGGCACCAAGCGTGACGCCGACGACGTGCTTGTCACCTCCGGAGGTCGCGTTATAGCATGCTCAGCCACCGGCGCCACCCTCGAGCAAGCCCTCGGCCGCAGCTTCGAAGCTGCCCGCGCGGTGGAATTTGAAGGAAAATATTTCCGCCGCGACATAGGCGCCGACCTCATGCGCATCGAGCGTGAACGAAACTAAAACCGCCTGACCCTCTCCCGCCGCGATGCACGTCGCCGAACAGAAATTCGCAGCCTTTCTGCGCTCCCGTCCCGCCACACTGCTGATGATCCTCACTGGTGTGGCCATGACTGTTGCGGCTCCGTATCTCGGCCTGATCCCCGACGTGCCACCCGAAGGGAGCGCACTCGTGTCGCTTCCTTTCAGCCTCGACGTGCCCTCGTGGGGCTCGGCTCTGCTGCTCATCGCGGTAATGGCGGCGATGTATCACATCAACCGCCGCTACAATATGCTGCGCACCACCCGCATAGTCTACGCCGGAGTGTTCATGGTGATGTGCGGCGCCGCGCCCGCCCCGGCATCGGAGGCAGTGCTTTCGGCTCTTCTCGCATTGGTCATGCTCTCGGCCACCTCGCTCTACTTTCTTCTCTACAACCGCCCGCGCGACCGCCGCAAGATATTCCTTGCAGGCGTGATGCTCGGATGCACAGTCCTGCTCCACCGGGCGGCGGTGTTATATCTACCCGTGCTCATCATAGGGCTCACCCAGATGCGCGTTTTCAACTCCCGAGCACTCGCCGCACTCATCATAGGAGTGCTAACTCCGGCGTGGATCATATGGGCCATATTCGATGCTGACTTCAACTTCCACATCTCCGTATGGAATACCCATATATTCGACTTCATCTTGTCGCCCGATATGTGGTGCCCGCTCGCGGTTGTGATAATCACCCTCCTTGCCGGATTGATCATGGGTCTGATGGTACTCATCAAGGTGTTCACTCTCAATGCCCGCCTCCGTGCGCTCAACGGATTCATTGCCATCATGGCCGTTGCAACAGGTATTTTCACGATCATTGATTACGAAAACATCTATTTCTACGTCACCCTCCTCGATGCACTCGTAGCGTTTCAGGCCGCCCACTTCTTCCGCCTCAACCGCCACCGCTCGGGCTACCTGTCGCTCACGCTGCTCATCCTCGCCTACATAGCCATCTACCTATGTCCCTTGATATTATAGTCGAAGACCGCATTCCCTATATCAGCGGCGTGCTCGAGCCGGCGGGCAACGTCACTTACCTTCCCGCCGAGGCCATCACCCCCGAGGTGATGCGCTCGGCCGACGCCCTCATCACCCGCACCCGCACCCGCTGCGACGCCCGGCTTCTCCACGACAGCCGGTGCGCTTTCATAGCCACCGCCACCATCGGCACTGACCATATCGATCTCCCTTACTGCCGTTCGCGCGGCATCACCGTGGCAAATGCTCCCGGCTGCAACGCTCCTGCCGTGGCGCAATATGTCATGGCGGCCATACTCGCCGCCCATCCCGAAGGTGTGAGTGGACTTACGGCAGGCATTGTCGGCGTTGGAAATGTAGGCCGCATCGTGGAGCGTTGGGCTCGCTCACTGGGCATGAACGTGATGCGTTGCGACCCGCCCCGGCAAGAGGCCGGCGACCGCGGACCTTGGTTCTCGATGGAAGAAATAGCCCGCGAGGCCGACGTGATCACATTTCACACCCCGCTCTCACGCGACGGAAACCATCCCACCTATCACCTCGCGTCAAAGGATTTTCTCGCATCGCTGCGCCGCAAGCCCATGATTATCAACGCTGCCCGCGGAGCCGTCACATCCACCGAAGCTCTTATCGAAGCTCATGCCGCCGGGCTCACCGGAGCGCTCGTGATCGACTGCTGGGAAGGAGAGCCCGATATCGACCTCAGGCTGCTCGATGCTTCATTCATAGCCACCCCCCACGTCGCCGGATATTCACGTGAAGGAAAAATCCGCGCCACGGCTATGGCCGTCGACGCTTTCAGCCGCCACTTCGGTGTGCAGGTCAACCCGCTGCCCGTCGCCATTCCACCCGCGGCACCGCTTGCCGTGACAGCAGCCGACATCCTGTCGACCTACTCCATCCTCGCCGACGATGCCGCCCTCCGCGCTGCCCCCTCCACCTTTGAATCCCTTCGCAATCACTACCCCCTCCGCCCCGAGCCCCGGTAAAAAAACAATCGTTCTTTCTATTGATAATTCATTGAATTATCTTAAATTTGCGTATCAGAATTTCAGACTATGTGTAAATCTGATGATTGCATAAGAATATTAAATGAGAATATGCCCCGGATCCGATCGGAATTTGGAGTAACACGTCTTTGCATCTTCGGTTCTGTAGCACGAGGCGATAATCACCCTGACAGCGACGTAGATATTTTGGTCGATATGCCTCCAAAAATCTTCTTGCTAAGCTCCCTCAAAGATTTTCTTGAAAAAATCCTTCATTCATCTGTCGATGTAATAAGAAGACATTCCCATCTTTCTCCTCATTTTATCGAACAAATCTCCCGCGATGCAATCTACATATTCTGATTCCGATAAAGCTCAGGCAGTTCTTACCCTTGAATCCATCAAAAAAGTAATCCTCCAACTAATAGAGTGGAATACCGACATTAACTCATCAGATGACTTCTATGGGTCTTTGCAAGGCTCTCAATTGTTGGCTGCTGACTGTACTTTAATAACTGCAATAGGCGAAGGTATTAACCGTATTAATCGTGTCATGCCCGGCTATCTTCATTCCCGGTTCCCTGATATTCCATGGTACGCCATCATAGGTATGAGAAATCACATAGCTCACGGTTATTTTGAAATTGATGCAGAAATCGTATACGAAACTGTAAAGAATGACATTCCTGATCTTCTTGGTACAATAGAGCAACTTATTACAGATCTTACATAATTAGAACACTGAAATGATCAAATATTTATTTTATTCAATCTTCCTCCTCTCCGCCCTCGCTTCGTCAGCTGCCGACAACTCAGCCCGTTTCAGTTACTTCTCCTATCAGGGCGACGATGACTACTACCGCAACAATCCCCTCTCCGCGCCCGGCGACTACTTTAACCCCGTGATAAGCGGATGGGCCTCCGACCCCTCCATATGTCACACAGGCGACGATTACTGGCTGGTCACTTCCACATTCGGCTACTTCCCCGGCGTGCCGCTCTACCACTCCACCGATCTCGTCTCGTGGCAACACGCCGGCAATATCCTTTCGCGCCCCTCTCAGCTGCCGTGGCTCGAAGGGCTCTCGCTCGACAAAGGCGGCATCTACGCCCCCGACCTGAAATACAATCCCGCCGACAGCACCTACTACATGATCACCACCTGCGTGATGAACGGCAAAGACGGCGGTTCGGTCAATTTCTACGTCACCGCGCCCCATCCTCTCGGGCCGTGGAGCGACCCCGTGATTCTCGATGGCATCGAAGGCATCGACCCGTCATTTTTCTTCGACGAGGATGGTAAATCTTACATAATCTACAAGAGCGACGAGCACAACCCCGTGAAATGGAGCAACTATCGTGCCCTCTCGATAGTGGAATTCGACACTGCCACAGGCAAGCCCGTAGGCGAGCCGCGCCGTTTCAAGGAGGAAGGCGTTGGCCCCGAGGAGCATCTGGAACGAAACGAAGGACCGCACATATTCAAAAAAGACGGCATGTACTACATGATTGCTGCCGAAGGCGGCACCAACTGGGTACACTCCGAGGTGTGCTACCGCGCCGACTCCGTTTTCGGGCCCTACCGCCGCTGGAGCCGCAACCCCATGCTCACCCAGCGTCTGCTCAAGCCCAACCGCCCTCTGCCCGTAACCTCATCGGGCCATGCCGACCTCGTGCAGCGGCCTGATGGCGAATGGTTTGCCGTGTTTCTCGGCTGCCGCCCATGGAACGACGGCGAAGACCATCTCGGACGTGAGACATACCTCATGCCTGTAAAATGGAGTGCCGACGGATTCCCCTACATCACTCAATGCCTCGACACCGTATCGCTCCGGCGCAACATCCCCGGCCTCGACGCTCCGCAACAGTCAGGTCAGGCAGGCAACTTTACGTGGCGCGATGACTTCTCGACTCCCGATCTCAGCCCTGAATGGATAGGACTCTGGGGTGATGTGAAGCCTTATGCCACCGTAGGCGACGGTCTGCATCTGACCTGCGCGCCTGTCGACGCCCGCGCCCGCATCACCCCGGCTTACATCGGCCGCCGCATGCAGCATCACCGTTTCACTGCCGAAACAGAACTGGAATTCACTCCCGCCGGCGATGAATCGGCCGGACTGCTTATGGTCAAAAACGAGACACGGCAGTATTATCTCGCCCTGCTCAAGGGACGCGTCGCTTTATATAAGCTCGGAAAGAAAGGCAACAACGACCTGCTTGCTTCGGCCGACATTCCGGTCTCCGGCAGCCCTGTCGGACTCAAAGTTGAATCCCGCGGTACAGTCTACGACTTCTACTACCGCCTTCCCGGCGCCCAATGGCAGCTTCTCGCCGCCGACATTCCCGCCGAGCACATCGCCACGCAGCGCGGAGGCTTCACCGGCTCCACCGTCGGACTATTCGCCACCTCGGTACCCCTCTGAATCCATACCCCGATAGCATCAACAAACGTTAATTCGGGTGAAAAATGGTTGCCGTCGCGGAATTCAATCAAATTTTTCATTTAATTTGCATTAAAAATTTTCATGATGGATCTGTCCGAATTAAAATCGTTGCTTAGCAAGCATCTGAAAGCTTTCGCCCCTGAAGCGAGAGGCATTCTCTATGGATCGCAGGCAAGGGGCGATGCTCGGGAAGATTCTGATGTGGACGTTCTTGTTCTCCTTCCTGACTATTACAAAGGGCATGAATTCGTAAATCGCAAGCTTGCTATCTCATCTATGTTCTATGATTTGTCGTTGCGCAACGGCATTGATATCTCCGCCCTTATCCTTGTCAACAATATTTTCTACGCACGTAAGACCCCGTTTACAGTCAATGTTTTAAATGAAGGAATCGAGCTATGAATGAAATGACAAGCGGAAATATCAGGGATCTTGTAGCCTACCGGCTGTCACGGGCTTCTGAAACGCTGGGCGAAGCTGAATATAATGCTGCCGGCAGATAGTACAAGATATCCCTTGAATAGCCCAGATAGCATCAACAAACGTTAATTCGGGTGAAAAATGGTTGCCGTCGCGGAATTCTATCAAAATTTTCGCTAAATTTGCATATTGCAATTAAAATGGCCGCTTTTGCGCCATATTTGAAACCAATTCAGTAAATCTTTTACCCGATATGACTTTCAATTCTTTCAAAAAGTATATTCTTGCAGGTTCGCTTCTCGCAGCGGCAGCCGTTGCCGAAGCAGTTCCCGCCAAGGCAGTGTGGCGCACCGTCACCCAACCCGACGGCACGGAAATCACAGTCCGCACTTTCGGCGACGAGCGTTTCCACTACACCATGACTCAGGATAACCGCCTCGTCACCCCCGGCGACGACGGTGCCTACCGTTTCGCCACGGTCGACGCCCGAGGTGCCATTGTCCCCACCGAGTTCATGGCAGCACCCGAGGCATCGCTCTCGGCCGACGCCCGCAGCTTCCTCGCTTCGGTATCGGCGCCTGAGCTCATCGAGCGCGCTTCCTTGGCCCGACCGGGCAAGGAGGCTTTCAAGGTGGCTGCCCGAGTGCCTGAAAACATGCTCACCTCATCGTTCCCCTCGGTAGGCGAGCAGCCCGTGCTCGTGGTGCTCGTGGAGTATCAGGATATTAAGTTTACTATCGCCGATCCTCAGGATTACTATCACCGCATGCTCAATGAAGAAGGCTTCAGCGACGACAACGGTACCGGCTCGGCACGCGACTACTTCATCGAGAGCTCCAATAACAAGTTCCGTCCCCGCTTCGACGTATACCGTCCCGTTACCCTCGCCAACAAAATGGCTTACTACGGAGGCAACGACTACTCGGGCAACGACCTCCGCCCCGAGGAAATGGCCATCGAGGCTTGCAAGGCTCTCGATCCCGAAGTCGACTTCTCGCAATATGACTGCGACGGCGACGGACTTATCGACAATGTATTCGTAATCTACGCAGGCTATGGCGAGGCCGACGGCGGCTCTGCATCCACCGTGTGGCCCCACGCGTTCTGGATCTACAAAGGCACCGGCAAGCAGATATACCTCGACGGCAAGCTGCTCGACCACTACGCATGCTCCAACGAGCTGAATTCCAATAACACTCCCGGTGGTATCGGTACCACCGTCCACGAGTTCAGCCACGTGATGGGTCTGCCCGACCTCTATACCACCAACGGATACTCCTACCACACTCCCCTCGAATGGTCGGTTCTCGATCAGGGTTGCTACCTCAACGACGGACGCACTCCCCCCGCCTACTCCGCTTTCGAGCGTCTTTCTCTCGGCTGGATCGATCCCATCGAGCTAAGTGAAGCTTCGGAAGTTATGGTACCCGACCTGTCAACTAACGTGGCTTTCATCGTGAACACCGACGATACCAATGAGTTTTTCCTCTTTGAGAACCGCCAGAAAAACGGCTGGGATCAGTTCCTGCCTTACCACGGCATGCTCATATGGCGCATCGCCTACAATAAAAACTATTGGAACAACAATGCCGTAAACAACGCCACCGCACAGCGCGTCGACGTGCTTGAGGCAGGCGGTGAGCGCTCTTCATTCGGCGTTCCGTTTGCTGCCACATCCGATCCTTGGCCCGGTTCGCTCCGCAAGTACCGCTTCACTTCCACCACCACCCCGGCTTTCGCCAAGCTCAATGGCGCCCCCATATCCCACACCCTCACTGACATCGCTGAAACCGACGGACTCGTGACCTTCAAGTTCAACGACGGCACCACCCGCATTTCAGCACCCTCGGGAATCAAGGCTGTCGATGTAGCCGCACGCACTGCTACCGTAACATGGCAGGCTGTCGACGGCGCCAAAGGCTATCTGCTCACTGTGATCGCCGACGGCGATTCCCGTCCTATGCTCAACCACGTGCATGTGGGCGAAGTGCTCTCCTACGATCTCACCGGCCTCGAGCCTGAAACAGATTATTACGTCACCGTAATGGCTATCGGCAACAGCTGCGTCAGCGATGAATCGGCCGAGCTGAAATTTGCCACCGATATGGCCGGTTTCGCCGATACACGCGTCAAGGCTACCCCTGCCACCGGCATCACCGCTTCGTCGTTCACCGCTACTTGGGAGCCCGTAGCTGCCGCATCAGCTTATATCCTCACGGTTAGCGAGATTTCACCCGCCACAGCCTTTATCGAGACTGCCACCTACGACGGCAACCAGCTTCCCGAAGGCTGGACCACCACCGCGTCGGGTAAATATGTCATCCCGTCCAACTGCGGCGACTCCGCTCCCGCCCTGCGCCTCAACAAGCTCGGTGAAAACATCATCACCTCCGTCAAGGAAGGCGACATCACCATGCTTACATTCTGGTTGCGCGGCACCAATGCGGCTTCTACCGAAAACAAGGTCACCGTATCGGGTCTCACCGCAGGTGAGGCTTGGGAGATGCTTTCAGAGGTTGCCATATCCACCACCGGCCGCACCGTAACACTTCCCATCGACAAAGGTTACCATGCTCTCAAGCTCGAATACACCGGCTCCGCCACGGGTACTTACCCCATTGCCATCGACGACATCACCATCTCAGGCGGTGATGCGGGCTCCGAAGCCGTAATAATCGACGCCCTCAATGTTGGCAACGTGACCGCCTACGATGTCAAAGGTCTCAATCCTGTCCACACCTACAGCTACACCGTCACCGCAACCGACGGCTCCATACTTTCTCTCCCCTCCCTCCCCGTAGCTGTGACTCTCGACGCCAACACCGGCGGCATCGAGTCCGTCACTCCCGATGAAGGCGTCTCCATCACCGGCGGCTCGTTCATCTCCATCATCGGTACCGAGGCCGACGCCACGGTATTCACTCCGCAGGGCATGACCGTATACCACGGCCCGCGCCGCACCATCACCCTCCCCGCCGGACTCTACATAGTACGTGTAGGAGGCAATGTGGCCAAGGTCATCGTCCGCCGCTGAAAAAGTATCATATAGCTCATATCAACCGCCATGCGACCAAAAAATCGCATGGCGGTTTTGTCGTTGGGTGATTCACGAAAAAATCATTATCTTTGCAGTCTATATCAGCTCATCATGTATATCCCGTTGCCTCTCAGATCCTGTCTTGCGGCGACAGCCGCCATCATCCTGCTTGCCGCAGGTGCTTCGTCATGCTCCCAATCCCTGTCGGTAACCGATTCAACTCCCGAAGTGGAGGTGATGCAGGTCACTGACGACAGTGTGATAGTATATGGCGAATACGATGGCCTGATCCGCGCCCACCGATTCGTGGAAATCAACGCCCGCGTCGACGGCTATCTTGAGCAGATATTGTTTATCGAAGGCAGTCACATCACCAAGGGTCAGGTACTTTTCACCATTGACTCCGGAATCTACAAGGCCAACGTAAGCCGCGCCCGCGCCAATCTCGACAAAGCCCGCGTGGAATCCGACAAAGCCCGCCGCGACCTCGACAGAATCCGTCCCCTCTACGAGAAAAATGCCGCCTCGCAGCTCGACCTCGATAATGCCGAGGTGGCCTACTCCGCCGCCAAAGCCGAGGTGGAGGGATGCAAGGCCGACCTTTCCACCGCCGAAATCACTCTCGGTTACACCACCGTCCACGCACCCATTTCCGGATATATTTCAGGCAAGGTTCCTGACATCGGCACCTACGTCGGCCCCTCGGGCAAGTCACTGCTTGCCACCATCGAGAAAACCGACAGTGTAAGGGTGGAATTTGCCATCTCAGCTCCCGAATACATCAAAGGCAAGACACGAATCATCAAGATTCTCAACAACGACTCCACCCGCACATGGCACTCCTATGTCACCCTGTCGTTATCCGACGGTACCGTCTATCCCCACACCGGCGTGCTCGACTACGCCTCTCCCTCCGTCGACCCCGAGACCGGTACTTTCGCGGCCAGCGCCCTCGTGCCCAATCCCGCCCACAATCTTCTCCCCGGCGAGAAAGCCCGCGTGAAGATTTTCCTTGACATGGGCACACCCACAATCGCCATACCCACCACGGCAGTGAAGATGCGCAACGACAGCGCTTTCGTAACCGTGCTTGACGCCCGAAATATCACCGCCGAGCGATATATCGACACGGGTATTGAATTCGGTCCGAAAGTGATAGTGCGCGCCGGCCTCGCTCCCGGCGATATAGTAGTGGCCGACAATACCGGTGATATAGCTCCCGGCACCGCCGTGCGACCCGTAAACGCATCCCGTTAATATCGCGCTCGCCATGACCTTTCGCACTTTCTTCCTGTCAATATCAGGCCTGATGATGCTCGCGGCGTGCTCCGGCACACGCGATCTAACAGTCACCACCATAGCCGACGAAATGCCTCAGGCATATCAGGGCGCGGTGGCCGACTCGCTGTCATATGCCGACGTGCAATGGTGGGAACTCTACACCGACCGCAACCTCCGCTTCATCATCGAGCGCACCCTCCAGCACAACCGTGACTTCCTCGCCGCAGCCGCCCGCGTCGAGCAGTTGCGCCTGCAATACCACACCGAGCAGCTCAATCTCACCCCCGACATCTCAGCCAACGCCTCGGCCGAGCAGGAACGCATCAATTACTCCGGCTCACCCCACTCCGTAGGCAATACCCTCGGACTGAAAGCCGACGTTGCATGGGAGGCTAATCTCTGGGGCAAGCAGGCTTGGCAACGCAGGCAGAGCGGCCATCTCTATAAGGCTACCGTCGAAGACTACCGCGCCATGCAGATGTCGCTCATAGCCGAAGCCGCCACCGCCTATTTCAATCTCATGGCTCTCGACACGGAATTATCCATCGTAAGGAAAACACTTGTCACCCGCCGCGAAGGGCTCGAGCAGGCCCGGCTGCGCTACGAAGGCGGCCTTACCTCCGAGACAGTATATCAGCAGGCCAAAGTGGAATACAACTCCGCCGCAGCCCTCATCCCCTCGCTCGAAAACGACCTTCAGAGCCAGCTCAATGCCTTGACGCTCCTCATGGGCGAGTTTCCCGGCCGTGAGATACGCCGCTCCCATCTGTATCTCAACGAAGGCCTCCCCGACACCCTTCTTACCGGAGTTCCCACCGACATACTCCGCCGCCGTCCCGATGTCCTCGCCGCCGAGCTCCGTCTCAAGGCAGCGATGGACGCTGTGGGCATTTCTTATGCCGACCGCTTCCCGTCGATTGTGGTTTCGCTCACCGGCGGATGGGAAAACGACACTTTCGGCGGCTTCTTCCGCTCGCTCTACGGCGACTTAATTGGCAACCTCGGCGGCACGGTATTTGACTTCGGCAAGAAAAAGCGCGCTTGGCAGCAGGCGGTGCAGGAATACGAGCAGGCACGTCTGGCCTACGAGCAGTGTGTACTTGCAGCGTTTGTCGAGGTGCAGGACGCCGTGACGGCTTTCCATAAAGCCCGCAAGACAGCCGACCTTATGGAAGAGCTCCGTTCAGCAGCCCTGAAATATGTCGAGCTGTCGCGCCTCCAGTATCGAGGCGGCATGCTCCACTACCTTGAGGTCCTCGACGCGCAGAGGCAGTATTTCGACTCGCAGGTAGGTTTCGCCAACGCCCGCCGCGACGAATACCTCGCCCTCGTGCGCGTCTACAAAGCCGTCGGCGGCGGCTGCCCCGATTGATCAAATTCTTCTCTTCAATCTATTTCCATAAAAAATGAAACGCATCCTCTCAATTCTCTTCAGCCTGATAGCCCTGACGCTCTCCGCGAGTGCTGAGGGCCCGGCTCAGGTATACGTGCTCAACCTCGACGACGAGATTGGCTCCACCACTTGGCTATATACCCGCAATGCGCTCGACGCAGCCCGCGACATGGACGCCGATATGATTCTCGTTCACCTCAACACCTACGGCGGATCGGTGGTGCACGCTGATTCCATACGCACCGCCCTGCTCAATTATCCCCGCCCCGTGGTGGCATTCGTCGACAACAACGCCGCTTCGGCCGGCGCGCTCATCGCTCTTGCCTGCGACACGGTAATCATGCGTCCCGGTGCCACGATGGGTGCCGTGACAGTGGTCAGCGGCACCGACGGCACGGCTATGCCCGACAAATACCAGTCCTACATGCGCGCGATGATGCGCTCCACCGCCGAGCACCACGGCAAATATCTCACGCCCGACTCAGTGATGAAGTGGCGCCGCGACCCGCTGATTGCCGAGGCTATGGTAGACTCGCGTGTAAGCGTGCCGGGGCTCATCGACTCCACCCGAGTGCTCACATTCACCACCGACGAGGCCCTGCACTGGGGCTATGCCGACGGCCGTGCGTCATCAATCCATGAGGTTCTCGACAATCTGGGCGTAAAATCCTACACCACTACCACCTACGCCCCCTCGTGGGTCGACCGCCTGATAGGTTTCTTCACATCTCCCGGCGTGCAGGCACTACTCATCATGCTCATTATAGGCGGCATATACATGGAGATGCAGACCGCCGGAATGGGTTTCCCCTCGGTGGTAGCCATCACCGCCGCAGTGCTCTACTTCCTGCCCCTCTACATCGTGGGAATAGCGAGCAGCTGGATTGTGGTGCTGTTTGTGGTGGGACTGATACTGATATTGCTTGAGATATTCGTTGTGCCGGGATTCGGCATCACGGGAATCTCTGGCATACTCTGCATAAGCGCCGCCATCATCATCGGCCTGATCGAGCATATGACATTCTCGCTCGGATTCTACGATTCCGACTCGCTCATCACGTCACTCGTAATATTCTGCGCGGGTGTAGTGCTGGCGATCGCCCTGATATGGTACCTCACATCGAGCTACGGTCCCCGTTGGGCACGCCGCCACACCGAACTCCTTCTCACCCAGCAGGTCAAGGACGGTTACATAGGCGTCGACATGTCGCCCAAGCGCTTCATCGGTCACACGGGTGTGGCCGTCACCGACCTTCGCCCCGCCGGAAAGGTACTCGTCGACGGCGAGACACTCGATGCGGTGGCCACCATGTCATTCATCCCCGCCGGACAGAAAGTAGACATCGTGCGTTACGAAAACGCCCAGATCTACGTAACCCGCTCACTTTAACTCCCCATTGCAATCATGAAATTCCTTGCTCTTATCCCCGCCCGCTACGCCTCCACCCGTTTTCCCGGCAAACCTCTTGCCATGATGGCCGGCAAGCCCATGATACAGCGCGTCTACGAGCGCGTGGCTTCAGTTTTCACCGACCTCGCCGTGTGCACCGACGACGAGCGCATCGCGTCAGCAGTACGCTCCTTCGGCGGCAACGTGGTCATGACATCCGCCGACCACAACAGCGGCACCGACCGCTGCGCCGAGGCCTACCGCAACCTCCGCTCCACGGCCGACGTGGTAATCAACGTTCAGGGCGACGAACCTTTCATCGACCCCGGCCAGCTCCGCGCCGTAATGGACATATTCATAGCCGATCCCGATACCGAGCTTGCCACTATCGTGCACCCCTTCAGCCCCGACGGCGACTATGCCGACCTCGCTGACCCCAACAAGCCCAAGGTGGTCACCGACACCGCCGGCCACGCCCTCTACTTCTCCCGCTCAGTCATCCCCTACCTGCGCGGAGTGCCATGCGAGCAGTGGCCTCGCCGTCACGGTTACCTCACCCACGTAGGTCTCTACGGCTACAAGGCCGCCACACTGCAGCACATCACCACCCTGCCCCGCTCTCCGCTCGAAATCGCCGAGTCGCTCGAGCAGCTCCGCTGGCTTCAGGCAGGCTACCGCATAGCCACCGCACCCTCCACCGCCCCTACCATAGGCATCGACACCCCCGCCGACCTCGAAAAAGCCCTCACCCTCCTCGATCTGTGAATATCTATAGATAATATCCTACTCACATGGCAGGAATCATCAGATACGCATTCCGTATCACTCACATAGATAACATTCCTCATATACTGCGATTCGGCATTGTCCGTGCATCCTCTCCGATGCGTTCTACCGAATTTGTCAGTATAGGAGACTCGCAGGTAATAGATATCAGGAAAGAACTGGTTTTCAATAACATCCGTATCAGTGAGTGTGTGCCGTTTTATTTTGGTCCGCGTTCTCCTATGCTATATGTAATCCAACATGGCTACAATGGAGTAAGGCGACAAGAGCCCGAAGACATCGTCTATTGCGTGCTTCGTCTCGATGACTTAATCAACAGTAACATTGAGTGCATTTTTTCCAATGGACATGCATTGAGCGCCCTGACAAAGTTTTATGATAAAGATTCACTTAACGACATAAACAACCTGATAAGATACGACGATGTATATGCGTCCAAGTGGAACAACAATGAATATGACATAGATATCAAGCGTCGTAAAGAAGCTGAACTGCTCATCAACGATGATGTACCTTTGCATTTAATATGCGGATACATTGTCTATAATGACAATGCCAAAAACAGTCTAAAATCGATGGGAATCACTGACAACATGATCCATGTGGCTCCTCAATATTATTTCTAAAAGCAACCGTCATGATAATTAATATAAAAGGTGACTTATTGGAGAGTGATGCCCAAGCTTTGGTCAATACCGTCAACACCGTAGGCGTAATGGGCAAAGGAATCGCCCTGCAGTTTAGGGAGGCTTTTCCTGAAAATTACCGCATTTACCGTGACGCATGCAAACGCAAGGAACTCGAAATAGGCAAATTACTTATTACCGTCGAAAACACCATGGCTCATGGGGTTAAGACCATTGTCAACTTCCCTACAAAAAAACATTGGCGCTACCCGTCAGAATACTCATATATCGAAAAAGGGCTGATTACACTCCACGATGAAATCATAAACCGCGATATCCGATCTATCGCTATCCCCCCGCTCGGGTCTCATAACGGTGGGCTTGACTGGCTTAAAGTCAGGAAAATGATTGAAGATCATCTGTCGGACCTGAATTGTGATATATTCATATACGAACCGTCTGATACCATTGTCGAGCGCATGAAATCCGAGCGGGTTAAACTCACACCTGCCCGCGCCATGCTTATCACATTGATGGCCGACATGAACAGATACGGTGAATTTGCATCTGTATTTGCCGCCGAGAAATTGGTATATTTCATGCAGCGCTTCGGAGGCAAGGAGTTTTTCAAGATTGACTTCCGGCCTTATTTTTATGGTCCTTATTCGGGCGGTAAGGTAGCACATGTTCTCTACCATATGAACGGAAGCTACCTGAAAGGCATGAAAGGAATGCAAAACCGTCCTTTCGACTACATCTGGCTCAACGATGATGCCGAAAAAGAAGCTGTCGAGTTCATCAAAAATCTTCCCGACGACAAAGCTCGCAGCATATGTGACCGCACTTCGAAATTTCTGCGCAACTACTATTCCAATTACTCATTGGAACTGCTTTCCTCGGTCGATTTTCTCCTCCATTCGACAGCTGACCTTCGCGACTGGCGTGTAATGGATCATAACCTCGTGCTTGAGCGACTCCGGCAGGAACTGCACCAATGGAGCAGTCGCAAGGAAGCTATGTTTAACATGGCTTATCTTGATATCGCTCTCAACTACCTGAAAAATAATCCTGATTTGCAGTAACCTGTATCATTGTCTGACTTAATATTAAATTATTTTTTCGTACCTTTGCGCCATTATCGCATTTTCTCCTCTCATTGATTGATAACTTTGCAAAAATTTACGTCACGATGAAAAAAAAATTCACTCCCCTTATATGGGCCGTAATAATTCTCGCCCTGCTGCTGCTCGGCGCTGTGATTTTCAGTGTCACTCAGGTTTCTTCGCTCAAAAATCAGGTCGAGGAGGCCAATCTGCAGAACGAGGAACTCCGCCTGTCCAACGAGCAGCTTCAGCTCACCAACGAGTTCGACGCAATCAACGCCGAGTTCCGCCAGTATGAGGATCAGGCCACCCGTATCGCCAACGATACCATCCTCGCGAAGTACACCGCCGCCAAAGCCAAGGTGGAGCAGCTGATCAAGGAACTCAACAACGAGAAGACCAAAAACCGCGCACGCATTCAGGAACTCCAGAATGAAATCGGCACCCTCAAGGGTCTCCTCCGCCACTACATAGCCCAGATCGATTCGCTCAATAAGGAAAACGGCGCTCTCCGTCAGGAAAACGACGAGGTGCGCGCCCGCAACCGCGAGCTTACATCAAAGGTCGCCGACGTAGAGCAGCGCAACGAGACTCTTACCGAGCGCATGACTCTTGCCGAGAAACTCAATGTCACCGGCCTGTCAATCACCGGCCTGAAAAAGAACGGCAAGACCGAGAAAAACATCACCAAGGCCAAGCAGCTCATGGTAACATTCACCATCCCGCAGAACAATTCCACCCCCGTGGGCTCCAAGACCATCTATCTCCGCATAGTCAATCCCGAAGGTCAGCTGCTGGGCGGAGGCATGAGCTTTGATTTCGAGGGCCGCTCCATCCCCGCCACCGCACGCAAGACCATCGAATACGCCGGCGATGAAATACCCGGCGTGACAATCTACTGGGATGTCAACACCACCCTCAACCCCGGCGACTATACGGTCGAACTGTTCACCGACGGCTACCGCCTCGTATCGCGACATTTCACCCTCAAGAAATAAAAATTTTATTCAGGATGTGGCAGGACTTCCTTGACTGTATCAACGCACGCGAGCTCACCACGCTCTGCGCCATATTCCGTCTGCTGCTGGCTCTGCTGCTCGGAAGCGCCATAGGCCTCGAGCGCAAGCGCAAGGGGCAGGCCGCCGGTCTGCGCACTTTCGCCCTCATTTCCATGGGTGCGTGTCTGGCCATGATACTATCCATCTATGTACCTCAGGAATACCTCGGCCTTAAAAACGGCGACCCGGGACGTATAGCAGCTCAGGTCATCACAGGTATAGGTTTCCTCGGTGCCGGAGCTATCATTCAGATGAAAGGCTCCGTGAGAGGTCTCACCACCGCCGCCGGCATATGGATAATCGCCACGATAGGTATGGCCGTGGGTGTGGGCATGTATGTCGTGGCTATAGCAGCCACCATCCTCGTTCTCGCCATCCTCTCGGTGCTCGAGATGCTCGAATACCGCATCAGCCTCGGCCACGAGGCCCGCACCATACGCCTGCGCGTCAGCGGAATAATACGCTCGCTCGACGGCTACAGCGAAGTGCTGCGCGCCCACGGTATACACCTCTCCCGCGTTTATGTCGACTTTGAATACGACGCTGACTATACACGCCTGAATCTCCTTGTAATAGTCCCTGACCGCTACGACTTCATGGCTGTGTTTCACGACCTTAGCAAAGTCAACCCCACCACATCAATCTCACTTTCCAATCAAGCCGACCTCTCCTGACAATCGATTATGCTCCTTTCCATTCTTGCACTCATCTCTCCCGACGGAGCCGCTGCAGCTCATGAAGCCGCCGAAGCGGGTGCCTTTGATGTCAACGGTCTTATCTCCGACCTCGCTTTCATCCTTATTCTCGCAGCCGCCACCACCCTCCTGTTCAAGTGGCTCAAGCAGCCGGTAGTGCTCGGATATATAGTTGCAGGCTTCCTTGCGAGTCCCAATTTCGAATACCTCCCCTCCGTTACCACCGAGGCCAATATCGACTTCTGGGCGCAGATAGGTATTATAGTGTTGCTGTTCTCGCTCGGTCTCGAATTCTCGTTCAAGAAACTTCTCAATGCCGGCGGATCGGCCGTAGTCACCGCTCTGTTCATAGTCTCGGGCATGATGTGCGCCGGCTTCGCCGTGGGTCATTTCCTCGGCTTCACCACCATCAACTGCCTGTTCCTCGGCGGCATGCTCTCCATGTCGTCCACCACCATCATCATCAAGGCGTTTACCGACATGAACCTTCAGCACCATAAATTTGCATCGCTCGTGTTCGCCGTGCTCATCGTCGAGGATCTTTTCGCCGTGCTCATGATGGTGATTCTTTCGTCCATCGCCGTCAACAACTCCGTCGAGGGCACCGAGATGCTGTTCTCCGTGGGCAAGCTGGCATTCTTCCTTATCATATGGTTTCTCGTGGGAGTGTTTCTCCTCCCCTCGCTGTTCAATTCGCAGCGACGCTTCCTCAACAACGAGACTCTGCTCATCGTCTCGATGGGTCTCTGCCTCGGCATGGCGGTGTTCTCCGTGGCATGCGGATTCTCGCTCGCTCTCGGGGCATTCGTGATGGGTTCTATACTTGCCGGCACCAGTTTCGCCGAGCGCATCGAGCGCGTAACCACTTCGGTCAAGGATCTTTTCGGATCGGTATTCTTCATTTCGGTGGGTATGATGGTCAATCCCCACATCATCGTCGAATATGCCGCCCCCATCCTCATCCTCTCAGGTGTAGTAATCGTGGGCATGATTTTCTTCGGCACTTTCGGCATGCTCCTCACCGGTCAGACTCTCAAAGTCGCTATCCAGAGTGGATTTTCGCTCACGCAGATAGGTGAATTCGCCTTCATCATCGCCTCGCTCGGCATGTCGCTCGGTGTGCTCGAGCCCACGATTTATCCCATAGTGGTGGCCGTGTCGGTGATCACCACATTCACCACACCCTATTTCATACGCATGGCCGACCCCGTCTACCGCTTCATAGAGCGCATCCTGCCGTCGCGCCTGCATTTCCTCATCGACCGCTACTCGTCCAACTGCACCGCCGAGACCAGCGCTTCCGTTGCCCTGTGGCGATCGCTGCTCAAGCGCTACCTGTGGCGCGTGGTGCTCTACACCTCGATACTCATAGCCATCACGGCCATTTCCACCAATATCCTCCTTCCGTTCATGACACGCATCATGCCCGGATGGGGCCGCTTCCTCACCACCGTGATAGCCCTCGCGGCAATGGCACCCTTCCTGCTCGCCCTGATTTACCCGGCCTCGAAAAAGACCGAGCGCGAGCGTCTCGTGGCGGCCAACGCGCGTTTCGACGTCCCTCTTATCATCCTCTCGCTCTTCCGCCTCATCCTCGCCATGGCCATTATCATCTATCTGCTTTCGGCGATTTTCTCCATGACGGTGGGTTGGACTATAGGTCTGGCGCTCTTCCTCGTGCTCCTCATGTCCTACTCCAAGAGGGTGCAGCGACGCCTCAACCACATCGAGTCGAAATTCCTCGACAATCTCAACGAGCGCGAACTGCGCCGCTCGGGTCGAAACAACAATATCATCGCCAACCTCCACCTCGCCTATATGACCGTAGGGCCTGACTGTCCTTTCGTGGGCGAGCAGCTCAAGAACTCGCCGCTGCGATCCCGGTTTGGTGTCTCGGTGGCAAGTATACAGCGCGGTGTGGCGGTCGACCCCGTGCCTTCGGGCGACGCGCGCATATTCCCCGGCGACGTGCTGGGCGTTATCGGTACCGACGAGCAGATTCAGGCGCTTCTCCCTGTGGTAGAGCTTGACAATCAGGACAGCGACGCCGCGGCGCCCGTCGATGTGAAGTTTACCTCGGTGCGCCTCTCCGAGTCATCGCCTGTTGCGGGCAAGACGGTTGCCGACACCAATTTCCGCAACAACTACTCATCGCTCATCGTGTCGATATTCCGCGACGGCGAGTATATCTCACCCTCGCCTCAGTTCACATTCGAGCCCGGCGATACCCTGTGGCTCGTAGGCGACACCGCCCGCATCGCCACCCTCGCTTGACGTTTCGTCCACCATCGCTCAAATTTCCCTTATTTGACCGTTATCTTTGCCACCGCAGGTTTCACTCCGCGGGCGGTAGCCTTCACGGTCATCTCGCCCGGCACCTTACCGCCGCGCGCTATCACGGTGGCCGCGCCTGAGAAGAGTTTCATTCTCGGTTGACCGAATGGCATCAGGCACGTAGCGTCGCCGTTGGCCGTGGCCTCGAAGCTGCCCGCGCCCGTTACTTCAAATTTCACCTCGCGGTCATCTCTCGACAGTGGGTTACCCTCCTTGTCCTCGAGTGTTACGGTAAGATACACGAGCTCGTCGCCGCCGGCATCTATTTCGGTGCGCGACGGAGTCAGTACGAGTCTCTCGGCTTTACCGGGCGTCGCCCTGCGGGCTTCGGCCACGGGATTGCCTTCGGCATCCATAGCCACCACCCTTATCTCACCGGGAGTGTATACCACGTCGTTCCACATCAGGCGGTAGCGGTGCATCACCGTGGAGTCATTCTTCTCCCTCACGCCCATGCTCCGGCCGTTGACGAATAGTTCGGCCTTGGGAAGCGATGTGTAAACGAATACCGGCGTCACCTCTCCCGTCCTCTCGGGCCATTCCCAGTGGGGCAGGATATGAAGCGTGGTATCGCGCTCGTTCCATTTCGAGCGGTAGAGATAGTAGCGGTCTTTGGGAAGCGAGGCGAGGTCGATTATTCCGAAATAGCTGCTGTGCGACGGCCATGCGTCGGTATCGTAGGGCGTAGGTTCTCCGAGATAGTCAAATCCCGTCCATACAAACTGACCCATGACATATTCCATATCATCGTCGGCGGCGAAATCTATATCGGGAATATTTGACCATGAGCAGGCTTCGGTGTCGTAGCTCGATGACTGATTGTCGCTGTACACGGCCATCTTCTTCAGCTCCACGGGAAATTTGTACACACCGCGCGACGATACTGTCGATGCCGTCTCGCTGCCGAGTATCATCTTCTGCGGCAGACGCTCGTAAGCCTCCTCATAGCGGCCGGGCTTGTAGTTGAAGCCGGGTACGTCGAGCACCTCGGCAAATCCCGTTACAAGCGCTCCTTTAATCTGATCCATGCCGTTGGTCACTGGGCGCGTGCCGTCAAGACTGTGCACGAGGTCACGCAGCCGCCCCGATACTTTGGCGCCGTTTTTCTTGTCCCACTGCGAGGGCACTTCATTGCCGGTGCTCCACATCACCACCGACGGATTGTTGCGGTAGTGCGTCACCATATTGGTTATATCTCTTTCGGCCCATTGGTCAAAGATCTTTCCGTAGCCGTTTTCGCTCTTGGGGCGGTAGCTCCAGTCGTCAAAGGCCTCGACCATGAGCATCAGTCCCATCTCGTCACAGAGTTCCACCAGCTCGGGCGCGGGCATGTTGTGGGAGGTGCGTATGGCGTTGACGCCCATATCCTTGAGCAGCGTGAGCTGATGGCGTAGCGCCGAGCGGTTGACGGCGGCGCCGAGCGGCCCGAGATCGTGATGGTTGCACACTCCGCGGAATTTCGTGGGCTTGCCGTTAAGGAAAAATCCTTTTTCTGGTATGAAATCGAGGCGGCGTATGCCGAAACGTGTGTCATACGAGTCAGTCATTCGCCCCTCGCTCCACAGCTCCGTGCGGGCAGTGTAGAGGGAGGGCGACTCCGTGTCCCACAGCTGCGGGTCGGCGATGAGGAAATTCTGTGTCACGGCGCGGCCGTGGTTCTTGTGCATTATCGAGTCCCGCGCCACCATGCGGCCGTCGGGGGCGTAGACCGAGGTCACCACCCCGATGTTCTCGAGGTCATTCGCTCCGGCTATCTCCGAGGCTATCCTTACCGAAGCCATATCGCCGGCTACGTAGGGAGTGGTGACATGCGTGCCCCATGTGGGGATGTGCAGGCGGTCGGTCTCGGTCAGGCGCACGTGGCGGTACAATCCTGCTCCGGGATACCAGCGCGACGATTTCTCGGGATTCTCAAGCTCGATGCGCAGGGTGTTCATGCCCGGCTTTACGAGACTGTCGATTCCGAGATAGAAGGAATTGTAGCCCGAGCCCCATGTGCCGGCGAGTCGGTCGTTGACATACACGGCCGGATTGCTCATCGCCCCGTCGATTTCCACGGTGAAGGAGCGGCCGGCAGTGTCGGCTATCTCAAAAGCGGTGGTGTATATGCCTTTTCCTATGAACGGCAGTCCGCCGGTGCGGCCGGTTTTCCATGTTTCGGTTTTCTCGCCGTTCTGCTCCACGGCCACTTTCTGAAGGTCGATCGAGCGGTCAAACGGGCCCGAGATAGCCCAGTCGTGAGGCACGCTTACCGTCACGGCCTTTCCGCCGTCGCGGGAGAATTGCCATCCGTGGCGCAGCTCGGTCACGTTACGCTGCGCCCATGCCGCGGTCGCTCCGGCGGCAAGTATCATAAACAATATCGTCTTTTTCATGGTGATGCAAAGATAGTGAAATTTATCTTATCTGCAATTTCAGCAGCTCCTTTACAGTGGCACGGGTGGGTTGCGGCGCGTCGAGATCCACAAAGAGCGCCATCGCTCGGGTCATGAGCATGTCGTCGTGGCATCCCTCCTTGGCTCCGTAGCCTGTGCCGGGAAGTCGCTGATAGTTGAGAAACTCGGTTATCACGCGCTCGTCGCGCTCGGTATACTCCCCGTCGCGCACCCGCGCCACGAGGTTTGATATCATGGCTCCCTTTGTGCGCCGGTTGGTGTGGAATCCGGGACGGCTGTCGGCTGCGCCCATGCTGTCGCGCGCCACGCGGCGATACAGGTTCTGATAGCTGCGCCCTATCGTCTTGAGTATATACGGACCCGCCTCGGCGGCGTCGCTCTCGAGCGAGTTGCTTTCTATCACCAGCAGCGCATTGCTGTAATACCGTGCCATCGCCACGGCCTTGCCGGCAAGGATATCCATATCGATATGACCGCGCCACGAGGCCACCACCTCGGGATGACGTATGCCGCGGTGGTCGAAATGTCGGTCCATCACGGTTATTACCGAGTAGTCGGCATCGTCGGTGCGGCCCCCTATGTCTACGGTACATATGTAATCGTTGGGGCGAGTATCGGGGCGCGGGTGTGCCCATATCAGTGTACCGCCCTCGGCGCTCTCCTTCACGGTGGCCGTGCGTCCGTTCATCACCACTTCGCCCTTGGTATAGGGTTCACGGCAGTCGAGGCGCAGGTTATCCACATCGGCTGTCGTGAAAACTCCGTTGAATGCCTCGGTAAATGCCTCCTCGGGGGTTGACGGAAACTCGCTCTGCATGTGGCGGCGGTCGCCGTACTCGCGTCGGCGCGCCCTGTACCAGCATATCTGCTCCAACGAGCAACCGCGCTCGTTCCACAGCCACTCCTCATATCCGTCCATCGCGGCCGTGAATTCCCCGGGGTCGATGACATCGCGCACGTAAGCCTCGTTTTCATACCACGGCACGAATACCCATGCCTTGTCGCTCTTCCCCTCTACGGTGCGCTTCCACTCGTTGTGGAAATAGTTGTTCTCGCCGTGAGCGGTCGACTCGAGCACTATCATGGTGTAAGGTTCGGGGGTGATGCCGCCCGTCACGGCGCGCATCGTATCCTCCGGACCGGCCGCGCTCCCCTGCCGCCAGAAAGCCACCTCTGTTAGGTGAGCCATCGTCACGTCTAGACCGCGCACCGAGTTTGTGCCGTAGCTCGACGTCACTGTCACTGCCGCCCCTCGCCCCGGTATCTGCCGCGTAGCGCTCATTCCCGCCAGCGGCTTGAGAGCCGCGCGCTCACCCTCGTCGAGATACTCCTCGGGATACGACGCGAGAAGTGTTTCAGCCGTGAGACGCACCGTCAGCGACGTGTCGCGCGTATGGGCGCATATCACCGAGTTCCAGTTACGGCGGTGTATCATCTGTATCCACAGCATATATGCGGCTATGAGCGTTGAGCATCCCCACTGGCGCGCCTTAAGTACAATAAGCCTCATCGGTTCGTTGCGCAGGCGCATCTTCTCAAGCGCGGCCACCACGCGCCGCTGAGGGCGGTTGAGTACGAAAGGCACGTTGCGCCGCGTGTACTTGTCGTGGATGCGGGTGCAGCGGGCAGCCCAGTATTCAAAATCGTGGCGGAACCGCAGCATATCCAGCGCCTGATCGCTCATCGACGGGTCGTAGCCCGCATCGTCCACCACCCGGGCTGGAAGATAAAGCAACTTGCCGCCGCGGCTCACAGCCGTGCGCTCGCCTCCGCACCCCTCACCCGTGAGCGGGCTGTAAGGAGTGTGGAGCGCCGCGAGGCGGCGGGCGTTTTCTGCTGCGATTTCTGCTGTATATTCCATATTATATATTTTCTGCAAAATTACAATAACCCATCCCCCGCCCGCCGCGATAATCACCATTGCTGGATTAGGGGGTAGGTTTTAGGGATTAGGTTTTAGGTTTTAGGTTTTAGGCTTTAGGGATTAGGCTTTAGGGGGTAGGCTTTAGGGATTAGGCTTTAGGGGGTAGGCTTTAGGGATTAGGCTTTAGG
>JAIDUB010000015.1 GCA_029060405.1 Duncaniella sp.
GGGATATTCTCAATAATAGCATCAAGAAGAGGGGTAATATTGTCGGTAGGTTTGTTGACATCGGTACTCATCCATCCCTGCTTGGCCGAACCGTAGAGTGTCGGGAAATCAAGCTGCTCCTCTGTGGCATCGAGATTAAACATCAAGTCAAACACCATCTCCTGCACCTCATCGGGACGGCAGTTGGGTTTGTCGACCTTATTTATTACGACTACCGGTTTCAGGCCCATCTGAATTGCCTTCTGAAGCACAAACCGTGTCTGCGGCATCGGACCTTCAAACGCATCGACGAGCAGAAGGCAGCCGTCAGCCATATTGAGCACACGCTCTACTTCTCCACCGAAGTCAGCGTGTCCCGGAGTATCGATAATATTGATTTTATAGCCGTTATAGTCAATGGAAACGTTCTTTGACAGGATCGTTATACCGCGCTCACGTTCAAGATCATTATTGTCGAGAATGAGTTCACCTGTTTCCTGATTGTCGCGGAAAAGCTTTCCGGCCAGAAGCATCTTGTCCACGAGAGTCGTTTTTCCGTGGTCAACGTGAGCTATGATGGCTATATTTCTGATTTTCTGCATAAATATGTTGTTTCTAAAAAATCAGCGCAAAGTTACGGGTTTTTCCCCACACTACAAAAAAATTCATGTACCGGCGGCGTTAGCGGCAGCACTAACAGGCAACCTGCTATTATCAGCGCAGCTCACCTATTTCAAGCAATGCACCCGTCATGGGATCGAAGCGCGCATAGGAAGGCGCTTTCTTATTGGTGAAAAGAGCCGGATCAATTCCGTATACAATGCCATATTGGGCAACATTGACCGTTTTTTCAGCAATAGTCTTTCCCTCATAGGTAAGTGTGATACGTGCCGTTCCCGGTATACGGTAAGCAACTCCGCCCTTAGGAAACTGGAGTGTCTCGCCTTTTTCATTCACAGGCATCTCCCCTATCGAAAGCGGCGTAACCGTCAGATATACCGGAGCGCCTGATAAATCGTCGGGACTTACGATTCCTTCGGTAGCCGATAACCGCGCTACAATTATACGGTCGAGCGCGCGACCGGCTTCAACAGGTTCGGGCAGCGTGATATGAAAAGTTTCCACTTCCACCGAAGTCGAGCGAGTACCGATGAACATTGCCGTAAGAGCCTCCTCCTGACGGTCGATGGTTGAAAGGGCAAGTTTCATTGCATTACCGTCCGACGGCATGGCATCAGCTTGTCCCGAGACTACTTCATTGCGATTGGTACGCAACTCATAAATTTTGGCTGCGGCAAATTCCGCGCGCTTTACCGACGAGCGGCTCTGAATCATTTCTTCCGTCTGGGCCTGACGGGCTACTGGCTGCTCGAGTATAGTAGGTTCGGCCGCTTTCGCTACAGGAAGGCTTACCGAAGCAGCCACGGGTTCATAAGATTCATCATTAATGCTCACCGGCATATTTCTGTCATCAACCATTACGAAGGCTCCGCTGCCACCCTTCAGGGTAACCGAATAGCGCTGCTCGGGATCAGGGGTAGCGACGGGCGTTATCACCGCTTCGCCGAGCTTCCAGCGCGTGGATTTATTAAGAATAGGCGTCTCGTTAAGATAGCGTTTGGCATATAGGGCAAATTCGCCCGGAGTCTCAACTGTCTTTTCAGCAGATATCGTTACATCTATGGAGGTGACGGGCAGAGTATACACCACGCCATATTCATTAGCTTTCGTAGCTGAAAGCTTGCGGGTGGTCTGTCCGGCTGACTGCATGGGAGCTAATGCGGCGGCCGCAAGTATAAGAAGGCTGACTATCTGTTTCAAAACTCGTAATATTATATATTTTTCACTTCTTTGTTTTCATAATGGATGCAATGGCACGTCCTACATTATCGGCGATATCAAGAGCCGTCGTACCGTAATCGCCGTGCGTTTCAGCAGCCATTTCTCCAGCCAGTCCGTGGATATATACACCGGCTACGGCAGCAGTACCCGGCTTGTATCCTTGCGCGAGAAGTCCGGTAATAATACCTGAAAGCACGTCACCACTGCCGGGAGTGGCCATTGCCGGACACCCCGTCGAGTTAAAGAACACATTACCGTCGTGTCCTACCACTGCCGTATAGTGCCCTTTCATAACCAATACCACTTTATATTTGTAAGCCACTTCCACTGCACGGAGCAATCTTGACTCAGCCGACGGATTCTGACCGAAAATGCGGTCAAACTCGGCGGCATGCGGGGTGAGAATGGATCCGGGTGCGATATGATTCAGCAAAGCCGGCTCCTTGGCAATGATATTGAGGGCGTCGGCGTCAAGTACCATCGGCTTCTTCACATTCATTATCAACGATTTCAACGCGCCGCGGGTAGCGTCATTGATTCCTATGCCGGGGCCTGCGCAAATCGCGTCATAATTATGTCGGGGCGTCATTTCCGAGATAAGGATATCCTTGGGATCGGGTTCAAAAAGAGCCTCGGGAACTTGCGATTGCAATACATCAAAGGCGCATCGGCCCGAATGTATCGTAAGCTTGCCCACACCGGCACGCAACGCGCCGCGGGCAGCCATAATTGCTGCACCCATCATACCATAACATCCGCTATATATGAGTGCCGTTCCGAAATCAGCTTTGGAACAGAACGGTTTGCGCGGCTTAAGCTTATCAGCCACATCGGCACGCTCCACATAGAAATATTTTGTGGGAGTGGCTGCAGCCGCAGCCTTGCTCAGACCGATATCGAGAATTTTCCATTTTCCCACGATATCGGCGTTTTCACGTAGGAAAAACGACAGACGGGGATATTGAACAGCAAGAGTGAGTGTAGCATGCACCATGTCACGCGACAGGTTGCCCTGATTCCAGTCACAGAATAGGCCCGAAGGAATATCTATGGAAAACACCGTGGCATGTGACTCCGAGATATAACGGGCAAGCATCTTGAAGCCGCCTTCAAGGGAGTCACGAAGCCCTGTCCCGAAAAGTCCGTCCACGACCAGATGCGAGGGACTAAGTTCAGGGATGCGTGCAGTATCGATGATTTCGGTCATTCTCACTGCCGGGAGCGACATCAGCTCGGCATAGGCTTCCCGGCAATCCTTTGACAGGCTATTGCCTTTTATGTTGAAAAGATATATTTCGGGAGAGTAACCGGCTTCGATAAGCAGTTTAGCAACTATCAGTGCGTCGGCGCCGTTATTGCCCGAGCCGGCAAACACTACTATTGGTTTCGACGTACTGAAGCGCTGTACTATCTCCTTGACGACACCTTCGGCAACTCTATGGATAAGTTCCATTGCCGACGTACCTTCCTGAATGGTAGCCTTGTCGATGTTGCGTATATTTTCGGTCGTAAATATTTTCATCTTCGATTTTTATATTGGATAGTGATTTGCAAAGTTAAGCAAAATATATTTATAATCGCGGGAAAACGGCGGCTCTTTTAACATTGGTCTCACCCAAAAAAGATTTTTTTTACTTGACGGCATTTTTTTTTCCTGATTTAGAAAAAAGTTATTATTTTCGCATCGAAAATTGTAAACAAAACGTAACAGACCATGATATATAATTTCCGACTCGTTTCTGATGAAGTGGATAACTTCAAGCGAGAGATTCAGATTGACGCTGACGCCACATTTCTTGACCTGCGCAACGCGATATGTGACTGCACCGGCTACGACAAGAGCCAGATGAGTTCATTCTTCCTCTGCGACGACGGATGGGAGCGCGACAAGGAAATCACACTTGAGGATATGGGCTCTGACTCCTCGGAGGACGTATATCTGATGGAAGATACTCCGCTGAGCGACCTTATTGAAGATGAAGGTCAGCGTCTGGTGTGGGTATTCGATTATCTGACTGACAGATCTTTCTTCATAGAAATGAAAAATTTCATCACGGGAAAGACTCTTAAAGATCCGTTGTGTACCGTATCAATGGGCGAAGCTCCGCAGCAGAATGTCGACATGGATGAATTCGATGCCAAAATTGACGCCAAAGCTGCCCGCGTGGCTGCCGATACCGATATCGACGATGATTTCTACGGCTCCACCGAGTTCAACGAGGATGAATTCGATGCCGCAGGATTCGATGAAATGACTTTCGATGAATAAATAAAAACTATCCTACGATAATTACGACATCGCCCGCGGCAAGTTTGCCGCGGGCGATGTATTTAGACCCGGTTCCCCAATATTTGTTAAAGCTGAGGACGCATATCGCCGCGAGATTTTTGGCTTGTGATGAAGGAGCGTAGCCGTAGCTACGTGACTGAAGAACAAGCCAAAAAGCGCCGGCGAGATGCGGTGGTAAG
>JAIDUB010000016.1 GCA_029060405.1 Duncaniella sp.
ATGCGCTTCCCGCTATCGGGGCGCGCTCGGGACTTGCACCCGTTAGATTATGCCCATGTCGGGCGAACTATAAAAATTGCATACTCTGGTTAGGAGTATGCAAACATAATAACTACCGGTGGGTGTGAAATATTTATGATGGCGCAAAACTGTTAGAGAATCTAAATAAGATGCAAAATAATTTAAAAATATTTGTGTAGGTGGAGAATTTTGTGTTACTTTGCACTTGCTTTTGTGGCTCATCCGTGAAAGTGTCTAAATAAGATGCAGTTAGACGCGATATGAGACGTAAGATGGCGGTCACATCAAGCACCCACAGCAATATTAAGAAAACAAAAGAGATAAAAAACCAACAGCCATGTCAAGAGTTTGTCAAATCACAGGCAAGAAAGCCATTGTGGGCAACAACGTGTCGCACTCTAAGCGTCGCACCAAGCGCAAATTCAATGTGAATCTCTTCAACAAGAAATTCTACTGGGTAGAAGAAGGCGCATGGATCGTGTTGACCATCTCGGCCGCCGGTCTCCGCACCATCAACAAGAAGGGCCTTGATGCCGCTATCAAAGAAGCCGCCAACAAAGGTTATTTAACTGAAATCAAATATTTAGACATTTAATAGAAGATGGCAAAGAAAGCTAAAGGTAATCGCGTTCAGGTCATCCTCGAGTGCACCGAACACAAGGCAAGCGGTATGCCAGGCACATCGCGTTACATCACCACCAAAAACCGCAAGAACACTACCGAGCGTCTGGAGTTAAAGAAATATAACCCCATCCTCAAACGAGTAACCGTACACAAAGAAATTAAATAATACCTTCCCATGGCAAAGAAAACAGTCGCAACTCTGCAGAAAGGTGAAGGCCGCACCTACAGCAAGGTCATCAAAGTGGTTAAATCTCCCAAGACCGGCGCTTACACCTTCCAGGAACAGATGGTTCCCAACGACGCTGTGAAAGATATCCTCAAGTAATCTTCCCCGCCGTCAATATCTATCAAGACAACTGATAAAATCAGTATACTCCACATCGTTCACCCCTGTATGCTCAGTCGCTGCGGGGGTGAATGATTTATAGACCTGACCATGTTCACTTCGTCACGGAGCGCCGCTTTCATGGCGGCAATCATGATAGTTGCTTCAGCGGCCGCGGCCGACGACAAGCCCCTGCAGCGCGGCAGCCACACACGGCTGGGCGCGCGCTACCTTTCCACCGACAGCGCCGTGGAAATACTTGTAGCGGGTAAAAAGCAGTATTACAATCCGTTTGACACCGTCACACGCGACCGTGACATACTCTCGCCCAAAAGCATCAATATCCATCCGTCGGGCAAAAAATTCTATGTCAATTCTCTCGAAGGAGGCCGCACGGTGGTCTACGACATGGCTTCATCCCGCAAGATCGCCACTATAAGCCATCACATAGGAGCCGCCCACCGCAATCTGTGGGCCGACGACGGAGGCATGTTTCCTTTCACCCATAACACTGACCGGGCCGACGTCAACACATTCATGGGACGCCCGGTGGAAAGCACGTTTTCCCACTCTGGAAAGTATCTGTGGATTCCATATTACCGCCGCAGTTTCGACATCAACGCTCAGGATCCTTCGGCCATCGCTGTGGTCGATACCCGCTGCGACTCAATAATCAGGCTATTTCATACCGGTGCATTACCCAAGATGATAGCCACATCGCCCGACGGCCGGTATATCGCCGTGGCTCACTGGGGCGAGAATACAGTGGGTATCATTGATATAGCCTCGGATGATCCCGCAAAATGGCGCTACAAGGCCTGCATCCCCATCGACTACAAGCTGAAGCTCAACTACAGCCTTACCGAACCGGTCGACCGCGACAACGGCTCGGGACACGCTCTGCGCGGCACCGTGTTCACACCCGACGGCCGATATGTGCTCGTAGGATGCATGGGAGGCGGAGGGATAGCGGTGATCGACCTCGATTCCATGAAATATCTGGGGAAAATCTACGGCATGAAGCCCAACATAAGGCATCTCGCCATATCGGGCGACTATCTGTATATGAGCGCCAACCGCTCGGGTCACGTACAGCGCATGCCGCTGAGCCGCATCTACGAAGCTATCGGTAAGATACGCGACCGCGCCGTCACACTCACCGGCTGGGACACGGCGCAGGTCGACAAGGGGGCACGCACTATTTCCGTCACTCCCGACGGCCGCTATGTGATTGCGGCATGCAACGTAGCGTCGACGGTAGTGATTGTCGACACACGCACCATGAAGCGCATAGCCACGATTCCCGCCGATTCATTTCCCGTTGGGATGGATCTGTCGGCCGACGGAGCGCTGCTGTTCGTCACCTCACAAGGACGCAAGGATTACACTTATGCGGGAAATTGCGTTACGATATATCGGCTGACTTATCTTGATTAATCAGGCAAAATCGGGATTATCGGTTTCCTGATCATCCTCCTCGGCTGAATTGTAGCGCACATGATTGAGCGCGCGGAGCACGTTGCATAAAGGCTGGCTCCAGTATGCGCCGAAATCCTCCTTGACGGCTGCCAGCGGCCCGGCCATCTCGTCGGGATCAAGCTCGCGCACGGTGGAAATGAAATTATACAGCACTTGGAAAATATCACACAGCCCTTCGGCTATGCTTGCAGCGATGGGCGTATCGGAGTATTTCATATCTTCCTCAAACACTTCAAGATACACATCGTCAGGGCCGAGAAGCGTCTCTACATTGCGTCGCACGCTCTCGTAATACTCCTCCTCGAGAAACGAAGGTATGTAGCTTTCATCCTCATCGAGAGCAGCCACGTCGAGATCGGTGGCCGCCATATAGATGCGGGGCAGAAGCTTGAGCATGGTTCTTACGAATTCCTCGCGCGATGACTCGCGGGTGCGCTCCATCACCTGACAGTATTCGTTGGTGAGAGCGATAAACGATATGGCGTTGGGCGAAAGACTCATAGTGTTTACTTGCTTTGATACAGACCGTTGGATTCTATATAATCATATACTCCCGGAGGCAGGAAAATGTTCATTTTTCGACCTCGCGCTATAGCGTTTCTCACCCATGTGCTCGACAGGTCACACACCGGAGCGTTGACCGTATCCACATTATCCTCATAGATAGGAGGCAGCGGATATCCGGGACGGGGATATATTATCACGCCGTAATCATCGATTATTTTCTGATACTCCTTCCAGTGATTGAAGTTTTTCCAGTTGTCGCTGCCTATTATCAACTTGAAGCGGCGGCGGGGATAGCGGCGCGACAGCAGGCGCAAGGTGTCGATGGTATAGCTCGGCTTGGGCATCGACAGCTCTATATCACACACCTCCACTCCCTTGAGCGGCTTCACGGCTATATCGAGCATCTGCAGCCGCTTGATATCGGGCAGCAGCGATGCCGGGTTTTCTTTCAGGGGATTAAGGGGGGAGAGCAGCATCCACACCTCATCGAGGTCGGTAAACTGCTGCATATAACTTGCTATCATCGCGTGGCCTATATGTACGGGGTTGAACGAGCCGCCGAGCAGGCCTATCACCGGATTTTCGCGGGACATCTTTCTGGGGATTAATTAGAAAATTTAAAATGGAGAATTTAAAATGGAGAATTTAAAATGGGAAATTAAAATTTTTGAATGGAATATTAAGAATGGGAGTGCTGAATAATTCTAAATTTTAAATTCTAAATTTTCAATTCTTTATGACGCGGGCCACTTCGGCTACGGCGCGGGGGAGGTCATCGTTGACCACCTGACGGTCAAACTGCGGAGCGAAGTCCATCTCCCACTGAGCCTTGGCAAGCCGCTTTTCGATCCATTCCTGCTCCTCGGTGCCGCGGCCTTCGAGACGGCGGCGGAGTTCGTCGATGCCGGGAGGCATTATGAAGATGCTCAGAGCCCTGTCGCCGTAGAGCCGCTTCACATTCAGGGCGCCTTTCACATCGATGTCAAGCACGCAATTATGTCCCGAGTGAAGTATGCGGTCAATCTCGCTGCGGAGCGTGCCGTAGAAGCGACCGGGATACACTTCCTCATATTCCACGAAATCACCGGCTGCGATATGAGCCTCAAAGTCGGGAGTTGACAGGAAATAATAATGCACGCCGTCGGCCTCGCCGTCGCGTGGCGGACGGTTGGTGGCCGATACCGAAAACTGCATGTCGATATCGCCCCTTTCACGCAAAGCGCTGATTATGGTAGACTTTCCGCTGCCCGAGGGAGCCGAGAAAATTATGATTCGTCCGTCGGCCATGATCACATCGCATTAAGAACCTGTTCCTTGATCTGCTCAAGCTCATCCTTCATGTCCACCACGATTTTCTGCATCATGGCGTGATTGCTCTTGGAGCCGAGCGTATTGATCTCACGGCCCATCTCCTGAGCTATGAAGCCGAGTTTCTTACCCTGACCGGCAGGACCTTCGAGAGTCTCGATGAAATACTTCAGATGCTGGGCAAGACGCTGCTTCTCCTCATTCACATCAAGTTTCTCGATGTAATATATCAGCTCCTGTTCGAGGCGCGAGCGGTCGTAGTCAACGCTCACCACCTTCTCGAGCGCATCGGTGATGCGGGCGCGCACCTTAGCCACACGCTCCTCCTCATAGGGAGTGATTTCTTCGAGCAGAGCGGCGATACGCGCAATTCTCACCTTGAAAAATTCCTCAAGTTTCTCACCTTCGGCGCGGCGGTGGTGCATGAGCCCCTCCACGGCACTGCACACGGCCGAGATCACGGCGGCTTTCTCGTCTTCGTCGGCTTCGGTCGCCGAATCTGACTTCATCGAGTCGGGGAAACGCAGCAGCGTCGCATACCAGTCGGTAGGCGCGCCTATGCCAAGCTGTTCACCCATGCTGTCGATCTGCTTCTTGTAAGCCTCAATGACGGGAAGATTCAGCTTCATCACAGCCTCGGCCGATACGCTTTCGATAGTCACCGTCAGGTCGACCTTGCCGCGCTCGAGGCGACGCGCCACGAGATTGCGCACCTCAAGATCGATTTCGCGCAACGACGACGGAATGCGTGTGGCCACGTCCATCTGCTTGCTGTTGAGCGACTTGATTTCTACGGTAATCTTCTTGTTCGGGATCTCGACTATTGCGCGCCCGAATCCGGTCATTGAATATAGCATCGTGTGAGAATTTATTTCTTTAATGCAAAGTTAGCTAAAACGCGGTTAAATGCGTAACTTTGCATCACATTTTTTTACACTATGCCCGTAATACTTAATATAGAGACCTCCACCACAGTGTGTTCGGCAGCCCTTACCGCCGAAGGAATGGTGCTTGCCCACCGCGAGAATTTCGACGGCCGCAACCATGCCGCCCTGCTCAGCGACTACATCAAACATTGTATCGACTTCGCCCGCGACAAAGAGATGGATCTCGAGGCCGTGGCCGTCAGCATGGGTCCCGGCAGCTATACCGGTCTGCGCATAGGGCTCTCCGAAGCCAAGGGCCTCGCCTATGCTCTCGGCATTCCCCTCATAGGCATCAACACCCTCGAACTGCTTGCCACCGAAGCGATGTGGGAATACGCCGACCTGCAGGGCGACGAACTTTTCGCCCCTATGATCGACGCCCGCCGCATGGAAGTATATACCGCTGTCTACGACATGGCGCTGCAACCCGTAATGACTCAGCGTCCCCTGATACTCGACGCCTCGTCCTACCGCGACGAGCTCGCCGGCCACCGCGTGATATTCTGTGGCGACGGCTCCACCAAGGCCCGCGATGTAATCACCTCACCCAATGCCGTTTTCCTGCCCGACATAGTGCCGCTGGCATCGGGCATGATCGCACTCGCCGAGCGCGCCTATCTGCACCGCGACTTCATCGACATCGCCTACTCCACCCCCAACTATATCAAGGAATTTCAGGCCACCCGCCCCCGCAATCCCCTCGCTCAGTGCTGATACTGTAAAATCCCTGAAAAATTCCTCGGTGGAATGTTTGATTATTCGACAATATTCCACTAAATTTGCGGTGTAATTGCTTAATATCCGAAAACATTCATTATTTAACATTAACCATAAAAATCTTTTTATGAAAAAACTTTTACTCTCGCTTGCGATGGTGCTCGGCTTCGTGGCCGTAAATGCTGCCACCGTAACAATCGACCCCGAAAACTGGGCAGATAAGTGGACTGGCGACGGCAACGCATGGACTGCCACCATCGACGGTTATACTTTCAAGATGGACAAGGCCGGCTCAGGCACTGACCTCGTTGCTCCCGACCAGTACTCCATCCGCGTATATCAGGGTGCTTCGCTCACCATCACCGCTCCTTCGGGCGCTGTGATGAAAAACATCACTTTCACCGTTGCTCAGAACTCAAAGGGCACTGAAAACAGCCATGTAACATATTCAACAGGCTGGACTCTCACCGGCGAGGTTACTTCTACCGCAGGCTCTACCTTCGGCGCTTCTTCCGAAGGCCTCAACACTTTCACCATGACCACCGGCAAGCAGATCCGCATCGCCAAGATCGAAATCTCCGACGCTGAAGGCGGTGAGACTCCCGTTGATCCCGACCCCGTCACCCCCGATCCCGATCCCGTAGTTCCCGGAACTGAAGGCGAAGTGACTGTTGAGTCTCCCTTCACTCAGTTCACCAACTTCGCAGGCGGCGACAACAACGTGGGTGGTTTCACTTTCGTGTTCGACAAGACTACCGGAACTACCGCTCCTCAGGTTTATCAGAACAATCTCCGCCTCTATGCCAAAAACACTCTGACCATCTCCGGTCCCAAAGTAGCCAAGATCGTATTCACATTCACCGAAGACAACAACTTCCGTTATACTGACTTCACTCCCTCAACCGGTGCTTACACGAAAGCTCAGGCTGCCGGCGATACCGAAATCACTTGGACAGGCGACGCTACTTCCGTGACTTTCACCGTTGGAGATAAGGCTGTATATGGCGACGACGGCGACACCAAAGCAGGTCAGGTACGTATCGCCAAGATCACCGTTTACGGTGAAGCCGGTGAAACTCCCGTTGATCCCGACCCCATCACTCCCGATCCCGTTGATCCCGCCGACGGCGTAGTTCTCGCCAATCCCTTTGCTAACCTCACCGTTCCCGGCGTAAGCAACGTAAGCGGTTACACCGTAGATATCGAAAAATTATCTTCCGCAACTACTCCCCCTGCAGTCAACTCCAAGGGTGAGCTTCGCCTCTACGCCAACAACACCTTTACCGTATCAGGCAAGAAGGTAACCAAGGTCGTATTCACCTTCACTTCCGACAATAAATACCGCTACACCACTCTTACTCCCTCAACCGGTGCTTACACTGCCGCTCAGGCTGTCGGCGATACCGAGTTGACTTGGACAGGTGACGCTTCTACTGTTACTTTCACCGTAGGAGAAAAAGCTACTATGGGTGATGATGGTGCCGACAAGGCAGGTCAGATCCGCATTGAAAAGATAACTATCTACGGCGAACCCGGTGAAGGCGGCGACGTTCCTCCCACTCCTCAGGGCGACAAGTATGTCAAGACCACTACTCTCACTTCCGGCTCTTACGTATTCCTCTGCAACGGCCAGCTCGCTACTCCCGCTGCCGAAAGCAATACTTACGGCCGCATGACTCTCGTTGACGCCACTATGGACGGCGACGCAGTAGTTACTGTAGAAAAGAACGCTTTCACCCTCGACGTTGCCGACGGTAAGGTTACCATCAAGGATTCTTATGGCCGTTACTACGGTATGGACAACGAGCACCTCACCTCATTCCAGTTCTACACCGAACTCAACGAAGGCTGCTACTACACCTATGAATTCGTAGGCGAAACCATCAAGCTCTACAACGAACTCAACCCTGCATGCATAGTATCTCAGACCAAGGGTAACAACGGCACATGGTATACCAACCTCGCTCCCGCCGATGCTCCCACTGAATTCAACCTCCCCGTACTCTACAAGAAAGCTGATCCCTCGGCAATCTTCGAGGTTGTTGACAACGAAGATGCTCCAGTAGTTTACTACAACCTTCAGGGTGTACAGGTAGAAAATCCCTCGACCGGTATCTACATCCGTCGTCAGGGCAGCAAGACTACCAAAGTCCTCGTGAAGTAATCACTTCACTGTCACGCAAAATCTTCAGCAGGAGATAGACCCGCCCGGGTTTATCTCCTGCTTCGCTATTTTAATGGGCAATGGAAAATTGAAAATGGAGAATTGCAGGTCGCTTCGCACCGTTTCCCCGATGCAGAGCCGTAACGGCATGGCAATCCCCACATATACAATCCAGTAGGGACGCTCACTCGGGAGCGTCCGGCGCTTGATGGTCCGAGACAACGGCCATGAAGTTACATTTTTACTCGGCCGGGCGCACCCCAGTGGGCGTCCCTATAGGATGGGCGGGGCGACGTGGCATGGGGGAGTAGCGTCACCCCGGAGGGGTGGCAATCTGACTAACCCCGGGCGCTCGCCACCCGGGGTAACATAATGATATGCAAATCAACCTCGGAGAGGTTGAACAATGCCGTATCGCGACTCTCGGAAACGGTGCAAAGCACCGTCTCTACATTACTGATTACATGGTAATTAACGGTCGTTCACGATTTTCGTCTCTCCTCCTTAACATCGCGCAGCGATATCCCTGCAATATTCATTTCTCCCCTACTCAAGCATGGGGATGACGCGGTGGAGGGCGGCGAGGAAGCGGTCGCATTCGTCGATGGTGTTGTAGGCGGCGAAGCTGGCGCGCACCACCCCTTCGACGCCGAGGGCGTGCATGAGCGGCTGGGCGCAATGATGGCCGGTGCGCACTGCCACGCCGAGCTGATCGAGCAGCATGCCCATGTCGTAATGATGGATGTGACCAACAAGAAATGAAATTATGGCGCACTTGCCGGGTGCTGTGCCGAAAATGCGCATGCCGGGTATCTCCATCATGCGGGCGGTGGTGTAGTAGAGCAGTTCGTGCTCATGAGCCGCGATATTCTCGATTCCGAGCGAGCGCATGTAGTCGATAGCGCGGGCAAAGGCGGCAATGCCCACGAAATCGGGCGTGCCGGCTTCAAACTTGTAGGGTAGCGCGGCAAATGTGGTTTTCGCCCACGACACGCTCTCTATCATCTCTCCGCCACCCTGATAGGGGGGCATTTTCTCGAGCAGGTCGCGACGGCCGTAGAGCACGCCCACTCCGGTGGGGCCATACATCTTGTGGGCCGAGAATGCGTAGAAGTCTGCCCCGAGAGCCTGCACGTCGATAGTGAGATGCGGCACTGCCTGAGCGCCGTCGACCACTACGGGAATGCCGTGGCTGTGGGCCAGAGCGGTAATTTCGGCTATGGGATTTACGGTGCCGAGCACGTTTGAGGCATGACATACGGATATGAGCCGGGTACGTGGCGAGATGAGCCGCCGCAATGCGTCGAGGTCGAGCGAGCCGTCGGAGGTCACGGGCACTACTTTAATTATGAATCCCTTGCGCTGCTGAAGCAGTTGCCACGGCACGATGTTGCTGTGGTGCTCCATTTCGGTGAGTATCAGTTCGTCGCCCTCGCCGAGCACCATGCCGCCAAACGACGACGCCACGAGATTGAGAGCCTCGGTGGTGCCGCGGGTAAAAATTATTTCCTCAGCCGACGGAGCGTTGATGAAATCCTTCACGCTGCGGCGGGTAGCCTCGAGCAACTCCGTGGCCTCGACCGAGAGAGTGTGCACGCCGCGGTGCACGTTGGCTTTCGTGTGGTAATAACCTGCCGTGACGGCATCGACCACGCAGCGGGGGGTCTGCGACGTGGCTGTATTGTCGAGATACACGAGCGGGCGGCCGTTGACCTCACGGTCAAGAGCCGGAAAATCAAGGCGTATTTTGGCTATATCATACATTTTCCGCGCTCTCCTTTCCGCCGTCGCCTATCGCGCAGCCTTCACACATATCCGTACCGGCGAAACGGCGCTCAACGAGGTGGCGCAGACGGTCGGCCACGCCGGCCACTGCCACCGTGTCGACCACATCGAGCATAAACGCCTGCATGAGCATGGTGCGTGCCTCAGCTTCGGGTATACCGCGTGAGCGCATATAGAAAAGGGCCTCGTTGTCAAGCTGGCCGGTAGCGGCTCCGTGGGAGCACTTCACGTCGTCGTTGTAAATCTCGAGTTGCGGGCGGGCGTGCATCCTCGCGCCTGTGCTTGCGAGCAGATTGCGGTTGGTCTGGTAAGCCTCGGTATACTGAGAACCGGGCGACACCACTATCGTACCCTCGAAAGCGCCCGAAGCCTCATCGTCGAGCACATATTTGAATATCTGATCGCTGTGGCAGCGGCGGGCTATGTGGGTCACGTTGGAGCAGTTGTCGATATGCATGTCGCGCGAGCCTATAGCCATTCCGGCAAGGCGGCATTCGGCGCCTTCGCCTGTGAGGGCCACATTCCACTCGTTGCGCACGGTTCCGGCGGTGAGAGTGGCCGAAGTGAGTGTGAGCGACGATCCTTCCTTCTGCTCCACCCAAGTCATGGCATGGCGCGTGGTAGTGGCTCCCGATTCCTCGATCATGCACATCTTGAGATTTGATCGCGGGGCGAGAAATATTTCCATCACCTGCGAGGCAAGGTAATTGCGCTCGGCATCCTGAGTGTGGTCACACACCAGCAGCGAAGCCTCGGCGCCCTCCTCGAGCACAATCAGCACGCGGCGCACTCCCATGATGTCAGACGGTGCCGAAAATATGTCGACGAGCTGCAGCGGACGGTCAACCTTCACACCGCGGGGTATGTAGATGAAAGCTCCGTCGCGGGCCAGCAGGGTATTGAGCGCGGCGGGTGTATTGTCGAGGTCGGCCAGCCGGCCATAATATTTCTCCACGAGCTGCGGGCGGGTTATGGCGGCGTCGCGGAGCGAGGTGAATATCACCCCCTCGGGCAGACGCTCACGCAGATGCTTGACCGGCATGAAAGAGTCGTTGAGTATAAATCCCATGAGCGTCGACACGGCGGGCACGTCGCACTTGAACGACCGCGCCACATCCACCGGGATATTTATGCCTATCATGTTGATGCCGTAATCAGGCTCCATCATGGCCTCTACGGAGGTCTTTTCATATCCTTCGTCGGATTTATCGGGAAACCGAGAGCCGCGCAGGGCATCGAGAGCCGCGGGGCGCAGGGCGTTCATCACCGGAGCCGACGCATCGTCGAGCGCCGGAGCGGCACCGATATATATATCGAGATACTGTTTAAGCGCGCCCATCATCAGTTCTCCTCCTTGATCCAGTCATAACCCTTTTCCTCAAGCTCAAGGGCAAGCTCGGGACCGCCGCTCTTCACTATGCGTCCCTTGTAGAGCACATGCACGAAATCGGGCTTAATGTAGTCGAGCAGGCGCTGGTAGTGGGTGATGACGATGGTGGCGTTCTTATCGGTCTTGAGCTGATTCACACCTCCGGCCACTATGCGCAGTGCGTCGATATCGAGGCCCGAATCGGTCTCGTCGAGAATCGAGAGGCGCGGCTCGAGCACCGCCATCTGAAATATCTCGTTGCGTTTTTTCTCGCCGCCCGAAAATCCTTCGTTGACCGAGCGCGAGGCAAGCTTGTTGTCGAGCTCGACTATAGCGCGCTTCTGGCGCATCAGCTTCAGGAACTCGCCGGCCGAGAGAGGCTCCTCGTTGAAATACTTGCGCTTGGCGTTGACTGCCGCACGCATGAAGTTGACCATCGACACACCCGGTATCTCCACCGGATACTGAAACGAGAGAAACAGGCCTTCGTGCGACCGGTCCTCGGGCGAGAGACTCAGCAGGTCCACGCCGTGGAAGTCAACCGATCCGCCGGTGACGGTGAAGGCGGGATTGCCGGCCAATACTTCGCTCAGCGTGCTCTTGCCGCTGCCGTTGGGACCCATGATGGCGTGTACTTCGCCCGGATTGATGGTCAGGCTCAGCCCTTTGAGAATTTCTTTACCCTCCACTCCGGCGCGGAGGTCTTTTATTTCGATGAGATGTTGCATATCGTCAGGGAATTTTTGCTTTTACGTTATACTACATACTACGCCCCGCAGGGCGCGATTGTTGATTTTAACACGCGAAAATACTAAAAATCCCGCTATGAGCCAAATCCCCTATTGCAATTCTCGGAAAAACTGCCGACCTTTGCAATATACAACCTCACTCTCATGAAAAAGATTCTGACCGCCATAGCGCTCCTCATCATCTCGGTTGCGGCATCACGCGCCGCCGACCGCATAGTCATCGACAAGCCGTCGCTCATGCTCTACGTGATAAGCGAGAAAGCCGACACGCTTTTCCGCGCCCCGGTGTGCGTGGGCAAAAATCTCGGCGACAAGCAGCGCAAGGGCGACATGCGCACCCCCGAGGGCACTTTCTCCATCACCCAGATTCAGGATGCCTCGACTTGGACTCATGATTTCAACGACGGCGCCGGTGAGCGCAAAGGTGCCTACGGCCCCTACTTCTTCCGCCTCGCCACCCCGCCCCACACCGGCATAGGCATCCACGGCACGTGCTTCCCCGAGCGCATCTCGACCCGCGACAGCGAGGGATGCATACGTCTGCTCGACGACGACCTGCGCCGTCTCCGCCCCTACGTTTTCAAAGGAATGGAAGTAAAAATCACTCCCGACAAGCGCTGATTTTCAATATTGTTAACGTTTCACATCTTGATTTTAACCATCAGGATTCGTAACTTTGCAGACGCATTAAAAACACTGACACTGCAAATTATTAACTTCCCCCTTTTAATGAAGTCATCAATTCTCCGTAATCTCCTCATTGCCGTAGTGGCTTCGTGCGCCATTCTGGTGCCCGACTTCTACATCTACTCCCGCTTCGCCAGCCACTGGTGGCCGGCTTGGCTCGGCACAGCCTACTGGATACCCTCGCTCCTTATCGTGGCCTCGCTCGCCACGGCTGCCATGATGTTCCGCCGCAGCCGCTGCAGCGCCGTGTACCATAATGTGGGAGTCATCATCATCTCCGCCCTCTCCATCATCCTCCCCAAGATAGGATTCACCGTCACCCTCACATCGCTTGAGGCGCTGGGAGTGGACACCTACGCCGCCACTTGGAGCGGCATAGCTGTGGCTGCCGCCGCCCTCTTCACCCTGATATATGGCGCAACGGCCGGCAAGCGTCGCTTCCGCGTGCGCGAAATCGAGATCGGGTCAGCCGCGCTTCCCGAGGAATTTGACGGGTACACCATAGTGCAGCTCAGCGACTTCCATGCCGGGAGCTGGCACGGCAACACTTCAGGTGTGCGCCGCGCAGTGGAGATAGTCAACTCGCTCAACCCCGACATGGTGGCTTTCACCGGCGACCTCATCAACAGCGACGCCGATGAAATCGACGAGTTCATGCCCTACCTGTCAAAGATCGCGGCCGCCGACGGCGTTTACTCAGTGCTCGGCAACCACGACTACGGCACCTACTCGCGCCTCGCCACCACCATGGGTACGTTTGGCCACCTCTCGTCGCTCGCCATGCGTCAGCGCGACATGGGCTGGCGTCTGCTCAACAATGAAAATGCCATCATCACCCGCGGCGATGCCTCCATCGCCATCGCAGGCGTGGAAAACTCGGGCAATCCCCCGTTCCCCTGCCGTGGCGACCTCAAGCGCGCTCTTGCCGGCACCGACGACCGCTACACCGTGCTCCTCTCCCACGACCCCACCCACTGGCGTCGCGAAGTGCTCCCGCAGAGCAACGTGCAGCTCATGCTCGCCGGCCACACCCACGACATGCAGTTCTCACTCATGGGCTACTCTCCCGCATCGCGCATCTACCCCGAACACAACGGCCTCTACACTGCCGAAGATGGCCGACAGCTTTTCGTCAACATCGGCCTCGGACACCTCTTCCCTCTCCGCCTCGGCGCTTGGCCCGAAATCACCCGCATCACCCTCCGCCACCGAAATGATTAATGATTAATGATTATTTTCGGGTAAAGGCGACTGCTTTACAAAGCTCATAATCCTTTATACATCAGCCCTGTAGGGGCGCTACACAGGAGCACCCGGCGCATGATGGTGCGCGACTACGGCGGGGAATTACAATTTTGCTCGGCCTGGCGCTCCTGTGAAGCGCCCCTACAAACGCAATAATTCTTTTTCATCTACATAACAAAAAAGCCTCCCCGACGGGAGGCTTAAATGCTTATTACAAGACCGCAATCATTTCTTGAAGAAACGGTTGTAGAGGCCTTCGAAGCCCTTGCCGTGACGGGCCTCATCCTTGGCCATCTCATGCACGGTGTCGTGGATAGCGTCGAGGTTCAGTTCCTTTGCGCGCTTGGCAATACGCATCTTGTCGGCATTCGCACCGGCCTCGGCAGCCATGCGCTTCTCAAGATTCTCGCGGGTTGACCACACGTTGTCACCCAGCAGCTCGGCAAACTTTGCAGCGTGCTCGGCTTCCTCCCATGCATAGCGACGGAAAGCCTCGGCGATTTCGGGATAACCCTCGCGATCGGCCTGACGGGCCATGGCGAGATACTGACCCACCTCCGAGCACTCGCCGTTGTAGTGAGCGCGCAGGTCGGCCTTCATTTCATCGTCGGTATCGGCAGCAACGCCTATGATATGTTCAGTAACAAATTCAAGCGCACCGGCTTCCTCATCGGTAATCTCCTTGAATGCGCTTTTGGGAGCGCCACACACGGGGCATACATCGGGAGCCTCAGCTCCTTCGTGGATGTAACCGCACTTCACACACAGAAATTTCTTTTCCATTGTCGTAATATTTTTAGTGGATTAATTGAAATTAGAATTGGAGTTTTAACATTCACAAAATTATAAACACTTCCGCTCACAAGCAAAAAATTTCTGCGAAAATACATCACACATCCGAAATTCCCCCACCGTCGACAAACTTCGCATCGCCATCGCGGCAGCGAAAATTACCATTTTGCCCGGCCGGGCACTCCTGTGAAGTGCCCCTACAGGAGCAACCGTAGTATTGCGTAGCAATTTTACCCCGGAGGGGTTGATATCTCACTAACCCCGGGTGCTCGTCACCCGGGGTAGACGCAACCTACAACTTATCAGCCCGGGTAGGGCTGGACTTCGCTGTGGCTTTGTTCAACCTCTCCGAGGTTGGGCTGTGTTCCGTTGATGCTCCCCCGGGTGGCGAGCACCCGGGGTTAAAAAGCTGGCTATCCCTCCGGGATGCATGTGGTGCCCACGTACGATCGTCGCGCGACTACGGCGGGGAAAAATTATCCTTTTGCCCGGCCGGGCGCTCCGTGGAGCGCACCTACTGGAGCAACCATAATATTGCGTAGCAATTTCACCCCGGAGGGGTTGATATCTCACTAACCCCGGGTGCTCGTCACCCGGGGTAGACGCAACCTACAACTTATCAGCCCGGGTAGGGCTGGACTTCGCTGTGGCTTTGTTCAACCTCTCCGAGGTTGGGCTATGTGCCCTTGATGCTCCCCCGGGTGGCAAGCACCCGGGGTTATAAAGCTGGCTATCCCTCCGGGATGCATGTGATGCCCACGTACGATCATCGCGCCACCGCGGCGGCGAAAATTACCATTTTGCCCGGCCGGGCGCTCCTATGAAGCGCCCCTACTGGGCATTGCACACCGCCCCAAACGTTAAACTTCGTTAAATATTTGGGGGGGTAATTTCAGTCGTATATTTGCCGAGCAATAGGTGTATAAGGGAGGTAAGGACCCTTTATACGCTCATATTTGCATCTTTAGTGAGCCTGAAAAATGATCAGTTTGTACAACACTACATATTTATATTGTTAGGCAAATAGCGAAGGATAAAAAATTAAGGTATAGAAAGACACTTTATTCTACGACATCACTATTCAGGCCACTTTTCTCTGACGTCAACCCCCTTACCCATGAAATAACAAAAAATTTAACCAAAATAACACAATCTAAAACCAATTACATGAAAAAATTATTTACTCTCTTAGCAGCAGCCTTGCTGACCGTCGGCAGTATTTGCGCTGATACTGTTGAACTGACGCCGGGCCAGCGCAAAGCGAATGGTAAAGGCAGTACCACTTTTAAGAATGGTTATGAAATCACAAACGACAACAACGGTGACTCCGACACTTCCAAATGGAAGGATACCGGCTCCGGTAACAACGACTATGATAAAAAAACAAGCTATCTAAAATATTCATCAGGTGTATTATATACGATCGTTATCCCTGAAGGTCGCCAGGTGACCGCAGTAACTATCACCGGAGGTACACGTAGCGGTGAAAATGAAAAAGATTCCTCAAAATCTTGGCTCACAACATATCTTAAGGAATTAAATTCCGTAACATACGGCTCAGATGAGTATGTATTTGTTGCCGGTCTTGACAAAAAAACAGGAGTTGAGCCTACCACATATTCGTTTACTTTTGATGTCCCCGTCACAGGTTCTTTTACTTTCAAGCACCAGGGTACTGAATCTTTGTTCAATTTTATTCTCACTGATGAGGAAGAGCCGGCAGTAGGCCCATCAGGTCTCGCTTGGAGTGATAACGAAATCACATATAAGATCCGCGACAACGTAGAGGCTCCTACCTTCCAGAATCCCAATGATCTGCCCGTCACCTTCACTACCAACAACGAAGAAATCGCTACCGTGGATGAAAACGGCGTGGTTACACTTAAGAACTACAAGGTGGGTACAGCCAAAGTGCGCGCTATATTTGCGGGCAACGACACTTATGAAAAAGAAACGCTCGAGCTTAACATTGCAGTAAAGACTAATGAAGTACTCGTACCTCACAATTATGATGGTGTTGAGCCGTCACACTTCATCCTTGACAAAATGTTGGCAGCGAGCATGGACTCTTATGAAGCAGCTGAGATTTTCGCTGATGAAAACCTGCACATCTATGCTCACAGTAAGACAATATCTACGAAAAAGTATGCCGGCACCTATGGCGGATATACATTTACAAGAGGCGTTCAGGTTCGCGTAGCCAATGACCCCAGTGAAGGGAGCCCTTATGGTCCTGAATATGGTGATGATATCGCCGATGAAACGACTTCACTTGTAGTTATACCTGAGGTTGACATGACCCTTTACGTTTACGGTCGCCGTGAGGTCAGAGAAGATAAGTCTCTTCGAAAGACTGAAGATGACGTGGAAAACAACGTTATCACCGTCAACCAATATTATATGTTCCAAGCTAATGACGAAATGTCACTTAAATTCAACGAAGTAGACAATCCCACTGAAGTCCTTAATAAGAATTCTTACCTCGGTAAATGGGATGGTATCGGATTTATGTATGGTATCTCTGAGATTGAACTTGAGGCAGGCAAGGAATACAATATGTATTGCGTAGGTACTACCTACATTGTCAACGGTATCGGCTACAACTTGGCAAATAAGGAAGGCAACGTCGTAAACACCAACAGCCATGTGGTAGAATTCACTCAGAAAGCTCTTTCTGCTACTGATGATTTCGGTTTCACACTCGCCCGTACAGGTGAAACCGAAATCAGCATGGGACAAAAGACTGAAGCTGATAGTAAAATATCAGTGAACGGCACCGACCATGTAGCTTTCAAAATGAAAGGACTCATCAAAGAAAGTCTTGATCAGGTGACCTATACCATCACCGCTCCCGCCAACATGACCATCAAGAAAGCTACCATCTACGCTTTCGCCAACTCAGGTGCTAACTCTGAGGAAACCTACTTCACTCAGGTAGGTAACCACACATTTGCCAAGGGTGACCTCAATGCCATCACATCTACCGACCGTACCGCACCTGTCGTGTTGACCGTTGACCACGTTATGCTCAATAAGATGGATATGAACCTCCACACTGAAAAAGATCTCGACATCAGCGTAGTAGTTGACGTTGAGTATATCCACACTGAGCACGTTCCCGGCGCTCCCGTGCTTACAGTTGACGGCGAGGAACACAACGGTGAAGAATATGAGTTTGAGACCGAATCTTCTGTTGGCCTCAATCCTACAGCTTCACACCACAACATCTACTTCCACTTCGCAGCCGAAGAAGCACAGGCTGCTCCCGCCAAAGTGAAACTTTACGCCGAAGGCGCCGCTGAAGCTCCCGTTGCATCTATGGTACACGAGGGCAAGACCTTCACCCTCATGCCCGAGGAAGGTGTGACTATCGACAAGGCCGGTACACTCTCTTACTTCGCTCACGATCCCGTAAATGACCTCACCAGTGAAGTAAAGACCCTCAAGGTTAAGGGTAACGGCGTTGTAACCGGTATCGAAAACGTAGCTGTTGATGCTGCTGCTGAGGTTGAGTACTTCAATCTTCAGGGTATCCGCGTTGTCAATCCCGAAAACGGTGTATTCATCCGCCGTCAGGGCAACGAGGTTAAGAAAGTCGTTCTCTAATCTTCTGATCCAATGAGACATCGCTTTGCGATGCTCCTGTAATAATTATCGCCCGCTGCTCCACGGCAGCGGGCGATTTTTTTGTAATTGGTCATGGACTCAACTCCAGTAGGGACGCTCACTCGGGAGCGTCCGGCGGCGACCACGGCGGGGAAAATTACGTTTTTTCCCGGCCGTGGCGGAGCTTTGCTGTGGCATTGTTCAACCTCTCCGAGGTTGGATAGGATGTGGGCGGGCTCTCCCCGGGTGGCAAGCACCCGGGGTTAGTAGGATGACGACCCCTCCGGGGTGATACGATTACCATGGTCGGCTTACCGTATCGTTGGTATGACAATCACCTCATATGCAATCCAGTAGGGACGCTCACTAGGGAGCGTCCGGCGCTTGATGGTGCGAGATGGCGGCGGAGGGGTAAATTACCATTTTGCCCGGCCGGGCGCACCCCAGTGTGCGCCCCTACAGGATGGGCAGAGCGACATGGCGTGATGTGTGGCGTTGTGTGTGGGCGTGGTTCAACCTCTCCGAGGTTGGGCTACGTGACGTCATGATTCCCCGGGTGACAAGCACCCGGGGTTAGTAAGATGACGACCCCTCCGGGGTGATACGATTACCATGGTCGGCTTACCGTATCGTTGGTATGACAATCACCTCATATGCAATCCAGTAGGGACGCTCACTAGGGAGCGTCCGGCGCTTGATAGTGCGAGACAATGGCAGGGATAAGTCACACTTTTGCCCGGCCGGGCGCACCCCAGTGTGCGCCCCTACAGGATGGGCAGAGCGACGTGGCTGCGGGTGGTCACGCCTGTCATATCCCTCATGCACCCCGGAGGGGTAGGCATCTCAATAACCCCGGGTGCTCGTCACCCGGGGGTGCATGATGATATGCATACCAACCACGGAGTGGTTGAACTATGCTTCTGCAAAGTCCGGCCCCGGCCAGAGTTGATAATGGATATTACCTTTTTGCATCACTCGGAAGGTCTACATTGCTGATCCCGTGATGGTTACATGATATATTCACATTACTCCTCCGAAACATCGCGAAGCGATGTCCCTACACTGCTGATTCCGTGACGGTTATGGTTTTTCCTGTATATTCACTACCCCCCCGCGGGCGTGGGGAGGTCACACGTCGCTGCTGTCAGTGGTGTTGGCTGAGGAGTCTTGCGACTGCTTTTCGGCGGCTTCCTCTTTATGATCTACGAGGCGGGTGTGGCGCTGCACGTAGCTTGTGAGGTATACGGTAAAGAGCGGGAAGATTATCATGCCTGCTATAGGGAGTATCACGGCCACTATCTTGCCGGCCACGGTGGTGGGATTGATGTAGCAGCCTACGGTAGCCATGTTCATGAATGCCCACCAGAGCGCCGACCAATAGGTCTCGACCTGAGGATTTACGTCGTGCTCGCGCTGGAAGAAGATGAGCGAACCGAAATAGGTGACCATGAGCATTATGACTATATAGGATGCAAAGAGCGACGACACGGCATTGCTCGACACATAACCCATCACTATCGACAGCGCCAGCGCTCCGCGGCACAGGGGAATGAAGCGGAGGAAAAACAGCACGTCGGGCGTGATGTGAAACATCGACATTACCGGCACCAGATTGAGATAGGGTATCGACAGGATGAGAAATGCCAGACGGTTGCGCACGTAGCGCCACTTGTCGGGAGCGAAGATCATCTCGACAAAGAAGTCGAATATGAACACGATGCACACCCATAGCTGAAACGTCATGTAGTTCTTGTTTTCAAGAAACTGCACGTCCTCAAAGGTGTCGATCGAAATATATACTATAAGGCCAACGGAAAGCACGAGCACGAGCAGGTGCATGAAATTCAGTACATACTTGGCTATCTTGTCCTTATGCTGAATAGGCGTCAATACAGAGGTGGTCATGATGAAATGGTTGGATAGTGAAACGTTATATAATTTTAACGCAATGCACCGCCCGATGGTTCAGGAGGAGGATTAATTTAGCCGAAGTTCAGCCCCGTCCGGGCTGATTCGGAGAGATGCGTCTACCCCGGCTATCCCTTCGGGATGCATGTGGATGCTCACGTATGATAGGCGCGCGAGTACGGCGGGGAAAATTACATTTTTGCCCGGCCGTGGCGCGACTTCGCTGTGGCTTTGTTCAACCTCTCCGAGGTTGGATAGGATGTGGACGGGCTCTCCCCGGGTGGCAAGCACCCGGGGTTAGTAAGATGACGACCCCTACGGGGTGTAAGATTCAATCCAGTAGGGACGCTCACTCGGGAGCGTCCGGCACTTGATGGTGCGAGACAATGGCAGGGATAAGTCACACTTTTGCCCGGCCGGGCGCACCCCAGTGTGCGCCCCTACAGGAGCAACCATAATATTGCGCAGCAATTTCACCCCGGAGGGGTTGACATCTCAATAACCCCGGGTGCTCGTCACCCGGGGCAGACGCAATCTATAACTTATCAGCCCGGGTAGGGCTGGACTTCGCTATGGCTTTGTTCAACCTCTCCGAGGTTGTCTGTGTGCCGTTGATGCTCCCCCGGGTGGCAAGCACCCGGGGTTATAAAGCTGGCTATCCCTCCGGGATGCAATGGGCACCGATTCCGGGATAACAACTTCGCCAATCCCGGAAATAACCATTACCGCCTCAACGAAACATCGCGAAGCGATGTCCCTACAATTTTCCATTCAAATTTTAAATTTACCATTTCTCCATTATAAATTTTCAATTCTCCATTATCCCTAAAGTATACGGGCGGGAGCGTCGGTTGACGCTCCCGCACTGAGAGTTAGTTGATTGACAGTGATTATCAGCGGGTCCAAGTGATGTTCCAGATCGCTACGCGGTCTTTATTGCCGCCTTCATACTGAGAAGGACCCTGATTGGTGATACGGAGCATGAATGTACCCTCTACGTCGAAGTCGCCATCGAAAGTATATACCTGCTTCTGGTCGGGTGAAAGATTTTCAAGAGTGGTGCTTCTCACAACTTGGCCGGCAGCATCAAGTACCTCAATGAGGAGCGATATTTTATCTTTGCTGTAAGGCAGACCGTAGTTGAACGACAGCGAGCCGAGATTATTGGCGATCAGGGGCGAGGTGAGCACACCGCAGCTGCCCTTCTTACCATTGAGACACACAGCCATTACCGAGGGGTCAGATGAGATGAAGGTAAATTCCGTCTTACCGTCGGCAGCGCCACCCGACAGTACCTGAGCATTGGTGGCAGTCCAGCCGTCGGCTGATGAATAAGTACCGTAGGTTGCGATAGCTTTGCCGCCGTTGAGAGTACCGAAGTCGGCCGATGTGGCATCGATGGCATCGCCTGAGGGAGGAGTGACGGGATCGTCATCGCCGGGAGTGGAGGGCGTAGAGGGAGTGCCTTCGGTCTTCACCACTACGTTTTTCAGTTCCCATGTGCCGGCCTTTGAGGCGGTGGAGGTGTAGTGGAAACCGATCTGAACATCCTTACCGACGAATGCCGAGAGGTCGATATCGCCCGAGGCTACAAGATCCCAGCTCATAGATGAGGGATAATTGGGGATAGTGAGCGTGGTCCATGTTGCGGAACCGGCCTCGCGCACGGCTACGGTAGCTTCTTCCTTAGCCTTGTCAACACTGCTGAAGAAATTGATGGCCTGCTCAAACGAAAGGAATGCGGCGGGCGCGCCCTTGAGCGAGATTACAGGCGAGATGAGCCATGAATCGGCAGCCTTGTTTTCCTTGGAGTCGCTGACGTAGGCGGTGGCGATCATGTATTTATACTTGGAATCGTGTTTCCACACATCGAAGCCGGGAGAAGTTACGGTCTCGACGGTAAACTGTCCCATGCCTATATCAAAGGGCTCGGAGAAGATGGTACCGGTCACCGATCCGCCCGGGAGATCCACACCCTCGATGGCAAATGTACCGGCCGCGCCGGTGGTGGTGATACCGGTAGTGGTCATCACTTTTACGAGATTACCCTTGAGGGTGATGGCCTTGCCGTAGTTTTCGGGATGGTCGAGGAGGTTACCGTAGGTGCGGAGCAGCGAGCCCTGAGGCAGACTCATCACGAGGCACTCGGTATAGTCCTTAACATCGGGAGCGGCCGCGATCACAAGGGTATTGTCCATCGAGACAGAGGCGGTGAACTCAACGTCGGCATTTGAAGCCACCTCGGTCACACCGGGAGCCACAGCGCCCACGATGAAGCCGGTGGTCCACACGTCGTTGGCAGCCGAGCCGGCATTGATGATCTCGATTGCCTGATCAACGGTATAAGGCACGTCCTCGCTGCCCGGATTCTGGGTGGGAATGCCGAAGTTGATGCAATCGCGGTCAGAGTTGAGGAGAAGCTGCCAGTCAGTACCGTAATAAGAGAGAATACCCATCACGTCGCCACGGCCGGCGGGAAGAGTGTGACCCCAGAAGTTGGAGTAACCGCTGGTGCGCACGATAAGCGTAGTGCCGTCGGCAAGCTTGAGGTTGCGGTTGGTGGTTGTTTTCGAACCTTCGGTGAAGGTGAGCGTACCGCCGCCTTCAAATTCGCAGTCGTTGATGCGCACGAACTGGCTCTGCAGGCGGCGCAGATTCTCGGGTGTGCTCGACTGGAGGTCGGCGCCGGTGATGGTGATCACGTCGATGGCGTCGGGTTCGGGCATACCGTTGAGCTGAATGTGCTCCTTGAAGAATTCAAAGGGCATAAATGTTGCTTCCCAGCCATACTGCTCGGTGAAGTTAGGAAAGCCGAGCTGCTGGAGGCCATTGTACTTACCTATCCACATGTCGGTGAGATCCACGAGGATTTCCTGACCGCGGCGATACTGATTGTACATCGAGTTGGCGTTGATCGACATGGCGAGGGCGCCTGTCTCGTCCTGAATCACGAGGCTCTTGTAGATGTTGCCCGAAGCGTCGGAGCTCACCACGCGGCCGCTGATGATCATGTGCTCGCCGCTCTCGGTGAGAGGAATCGAGGAAATAACCTCATCGGTTTCAGGATTGCTCCAGATATAGTTGCGGTCATCGCTCCAGAATCGTTCCTTGACCTCGGCGATGGTGGTGTTGGCCGTGATTGTGGCCACGGGAGCGGTGCTCACGGGGGCATCCACGTCGTCCTGACATGAAGTCAGCGACACGAAACCGAGTGCGAGCAGGCCGGTATATTTAAGGATATTTTTCATAACTTATATAGTCAGTGACGATTATTCGGTTATTTTGAGATTCTTTATTTCCCACTGGTCAGCCCCTTCGGCCGAGCATCCGTATTTGAAAGCGAGCTGAATCTTCTTGCCGGCATAGGACGAGAGATCGATCACTCCTGATGATACGAATGTCCAAGCGCCGGCAGCCGGCCACTCGGGAATGGTGAGTTCAGTCCATTCAGTGGCGCCTTCGAGTTTCACCACCACTCCGCAGAGCTGCTTGAGAGTGGTCTGGAACTTGGCGGCATGGTCAAAAGTAAGAGTTGCCTTCGAAGCCGAGGTAAGATCAATTACGGGTGATTCGGCATAAGAAACCTGACCGTAAAATTCGGGTTTATTGAATGCGCTCACATTGAGATAATGCTTTCCGCTGTATTCAGCCCATTTCCATATTTCGGTATTGGTCAGAGTCCAGTCGATGGAAGTTGCGTTCTCGTCGAGAGCCGTATAGAGAGTACCGCCTGCGGGAGTGGGAGGTGTGACGGGCTCTTGATCAGCCTTGAAACCGATCTTGACATTGTCGACGCGATAGGTGCGCGAGTTGTCGGGGTCAGATGCGATGTAGAGCCAGCCGATATATTTCACGCCGGTGAACTGCGACAGATCTATCTCGCCGGAGAATACATAACCTGACGAAGAAGCCGATGTGGGATTAGGCTGTGTGTAGGTCATCTCCACCATCTGAGCCTTTGTGGGATCATTGGAATCGAGAACGTAGAGCTGCATGTTGCCTTCGTTGGGGCCATACTGAATCTCGGTCTCGAAGCTCATTACTTTCTCGGTCATCTTGTCGACATCGACAGCCGAGGTGATAAGCCATGAGCGGAAGCCCTCGGAGCCTGCTTTGCCCTTGTAGGCCGAGCACTGTGCGTAGAAGTTGTTGTTGAAGTCCTTGACAAACCAAGTGCGGTCGCCCGAGGTAGCCACAGCAGTCCATCCTGCGGGAAGCTGACCGTCCTCGAAGTCGGCCGATATCTGAGCGGCAGCATCGCCGGGCACGGCGGGAGTATCGGGGTCGGCAGGTTCGCCCATCGGATCGAAGCCTATGCAGTCGGTGGCGGGATCGCTGATCACAAGCTGCCAGTCAGAGCGGTAGTAGCTGAGGATGGCGCGTACAGTACCTGTACCCGTAGGCATCGTGGTGCCCTTGAAAGTACACTTGTTGCTGGTATTCACCACCATGCGGTTGCCGTCGGCATCCTTGATGTAGCGGGTCACGTAGGCATTGTCGCTGTTGTCGCCGAAAGGCTGCTTGCCGCCGTCGACAAATTCCACATTTTCGAGTGTGATGAATCGGGACTGCCAAGTCATGAACTGGGTGACATCGGAAGTGTTCAGGCCGCTCATCTCGGGGATAGTCACCGTATAGTCAGTGATCTCGCGGGCGTCGGGCAAGCCGTTGACCTGCGTGCGCTCGGTCATCACCGTCTTGTCCATGCCGCCGATACCGTTGTTGTATTCGACGCCTATCATCAGCCAGCCGTTGTAGGTTCCCATGAGGAGGCCGGTAACGTCCATGCGCACTTCCTGTCCGTAGTGGTAAGTCTCATACAGTCCGGTGGCATACACGCGCACGGGAATAGCCGCTGTCTCATCCTCGATAACGATGCGCTGGTAAATGTTGCCGCACTCATCGCTCGACACCACGCGGCCGGCTATGATGATGTGCTCGCCGCTATCGGTAAGACCTATTTCAGTTAGATATGAGCCTGTACCCTGCCAGTATCTCTCTTTCAGCTCGAGGATTGTGGTGTTGGCCTCGATTGTAGCTTCGGGGACGATCACCGGCGGACGGTCAAAATCGTCGGAGCAGCTTACGGCGGCCGCCGATGCGGCTGCCACTGCGAGTCCTATGAAGAAATTTCTTAGTTTCATGTTTCGGAAATTGATTTTAAGCATGGATGATTAGAAGCGAACGCCCACGTTGAAATACACCTTGATACCTTGGGCGTAGAAGTAGCGGTTGGGATACTTGTTGGCGTCGTAGTTGGTGTAGTCGAAGCGTCCCTGCTGGTAACCGTAGGTCTGAATCTTACGGTTGTTGAGGATATTGTCGACGTTGAGGTTGAGGTTGAGCGAGACCTTGCGGTTGATGTAGATAACCTTGCCAATCGAAGCGTTGAGCACGAAAGCGTCGTTGAGCTTGTCCTGATGGGCGAGTTCGGTCATCTTGGCTTCGAGCACCTCGGGATCGGGATATTTCTGCCAGAGATTGGGGAGGGCTTCATGACGTATAGGCGAGAGCGATACATAAGCGTCGTCCATCCACGAAGCGTTGATGTTGAAGAACCATGATTTGGGAGCGGCCCAGTCGATACCGATGTTCACGGCAGTCTGGGGAGTGCCGCCCACGTAGAAGTTCTTGAGATAAACCACCTGAGCGGTATCGGGCATCATGCCGTTCTCATAAGAGCGCACGCCGGTGGGACGGTTCTTGTACTGATAGCGGGCAAATGTTCCGGCAGCCTCAAGGGTGACGGAGGGAGTGATCTTGAAGGCCATACCTATCTCGACGCCCTTGTAGGAGCGGTGAACGCCCTTGAGCACGTAGTTCATGAATGTGGAGTACTGGTCGTCGTAGAACGAGGTGCGCTCGGTCATGTCATACATCTCGGTCCAGAAACCGGTGATAGATCCGCGGAAGCGGCGGTAGTTCCACACATATGAAAGGTCGGCCGAGAGGATGCGTTCGTTGGTGAGGCCGTCGATTGCGGTGTCCTTGATACGGGGCGAGATGTAGGCATACTCAAAGAGCGGGGCGCGTGTCTCATATTCGGCATGAGCCATGAAGAAGTTGCGGCCGTCGATCTTATAAGTGGCGCCTGCCTTGATGCCGGCATTGTCGAAGCGGTGGGTCAGACCCTTGCCGTAGGAATTGTCGGCGGCGCGGCCGTTGCGCATCTTGCCGTCGCGCTGGAACTGGGTGTAGCTTATCTTAAGTCCGTAGTTGATATCCCAGTGAGGCAGTGTAATCATGTTCTGCAACCAAGCGGTAGCCTGAATTGCATTGATATAGTAGTCATAGCCGAAAGTGTCGCCCTTGCCCACCTTGCGGTTGGGGTTGTTGAGGTCGTTCTGGAGCATATCGGGCTGATCGGGGAAGTCACGCTCGCTGTACTGGTCGAGGTCGATCCAGTAAGCGCCGCCCAGCAGGTCGCGCACGGTCTTGTAATAGTGGGCGCGGGTGTAGTTGAGCGAAACGCCGCCCTGCAGGGTCATGTGCTCGTTGAGGCGGGTATTGAGCGTGGAGTTGAAGATGAAGTTGAACTGGTCGCTGTGACGGTTTTCGAGAATGTAGGTCGACGAGAGGTTGTCGGGGTTGTCACCGCGGCCGAATTCGGCGTTCATGCGGTTGGTGTTATAGAACTTGCCCCAGTCGAGCTGACGGAACGACTGATTTTTCCACAGGTCGGTATACAACTGATATGCTTCCTCGTCATCCTTATAATATGAAGGAAGATAGCGGTAGTAGTCGGGGCGGGGATCGGCGGCGTTATACCAGTTGAGGGCCGAGGTAGAGTAGTTGACCCAGCGTATAGCAGCCGCGGTGTTGAGAGTGGTGTTGGAGTTCTTTTTCCAGAGCCAGTTGAGTATCGCGGTGGGGTCGAATGTCTCCACGATCTTGGCCGAGCGCTTTTTGCCGTCCTGCCAGCCCCAGTTGGGGTTGTAGAGATTGCTTCCGGCGAGGTCATAAGCTTCCTCGTAGGTAGCGGAGTTGGTGGCACGCTGGGTGGGAGCGCCCCATGCGGTAAGGTTTAGCGAGTGGCCTTTGCCGAGCATCTTCTGTACCGAGAGAAAAAGACCGCCCGAGTTGTAGAATGTACCGGGCACCACGCCTTCATCGGCATAGCGGCCTATGGCCGAGAGGGTCACGGCCCAGCCGTTTTTGGTGAGACCGGTGGAGTACTGAGCCATAGCGCGGAACATATATGCGCTGTTGGTATAGGCTGCCGAGCCGTAGAAGCCGGGGGCGTAGTCCGAAGCGAGGGTGCGCATGTCGGTCGAGCCGCCTATGTCGCCGAAGCCCCAGAAAGCGGCATCCATGCCTATGGAGTTGTTCTTGTTGCGGAACGCGCGGTTCATACCGCCTATCGACGAGTAGTTGAATCGGCCGCGGGCAAGGTCGTTGAGGTTCACACCGTTGACCGATACCGACTGATACTGCGAGTCATAGCCGCGCATGCGGAAACGCATCACCGAGAAGTCATACTGAGCGGCGTTGTAATAGATATTGTCGCTGGCGCCGGTCAGTGCGGTGATTGACTGGGAGCCGCCCTCCTCGTCGTCGAGGAGTTCCTGATCGAAATACATGTCATTCTGATCCTCATAGTAAGTGGCGAGAAGATCGGAATTAACCACGGGAATCTGGCCGAGGTCGCTTACAAGACCTTTGGCGATTTCCACCTGAACAGACTTGTCATTGTAGCCGTAGGCGGCGATGACGAGCACATCGCTGCCGGGGGCGGCGGTAGTGATGCTGAAATCACCCGCTGCACCGGTGGTGACAACGATACTTTGATTCTCGAGCATGACACTCGCTCCTGCCACCGGCGAGCCGGTGTTGGAGTCAACTACAGTGCCTGCCACGCCTGTCTTTTGAGCCAGCGCCGGGATTACCGTCGCGAGCATCATGAGCAGAAACAGTTTGAGTCGCATATTGATAATTGGTTGGTTGATTGATTATGATTTCATGTTTTTAAGGTCAGCGGGGCGCGGGGTCACTTCACTATACCGCGGCCGCGAAGATAAGCCTCCACCACATCGGCATATTTTTCCATGGGCATGTGGGAGGAGTCAAACGTGAGATGATACGATGAGGCATCGCCCCAAGCTTTGTCGGTGAAAAAGTTATAGTATTCCGAGCGCCAGCGGTTGGTTTTCTCGGCCAGAGCGCGTGCCTTGTCGGCGTCGATGGCATCGTTGCGCTCGGTGATGCGGCGCACGCAGTCCTCCACCGGAGCGTGCACGAATATGTTGACACAACGCGGGTGATGGCGCAGTATATAGTCGGCGCTGCGGCCCACTACCACAAACGATTTCTTCCTCGCCGTCTCAAGCAGAAAGTCGCTTATCGACTTATACAGCCCGTCGTCGCTTATAGCCGACGACCCGGTGTAGTAGCACACCGGTGTGCAGCCCATCGAAAACGAGAAAATACCGTTGAGAAACGACGGGAAGCGCTCATCTTTTTCCTCGAAGAATTTCGGATGCACGCCGGCGCGCTTCGCAGCTTCGGCCAGCAGCTCCTTGTCATAATAGTCTATGCCGAGGCGCTCGGCCAGCAGTTTGCCGAGCTCACGGCCACCGCTGCCAAACTGGCGCCCTATCGTGATGACGTAGTTACCGCCGAAATCGTCGGACATTTCTTTGTCGGTCATGTCTCAGCGGGCTTTGATGAGGAATACCTCGGTGGGAAAATGGTCAGAATATCCGTCGAGCCATGCACCGCCGGCAAATGTGCGCAGCGGATAGCCCTGACGCTGACCGTTTACGTCGCGCAGGAACTCGAAATTGTTGACCTGACACTTCCAGTAGTGCAGTCCCTTACCATCCTGATTCTGCTTGAGCAGTGTGCCCGACACCACGATCTGATCGAAGAGATTCCAGCCACCTTTATATGCAAGTGTGCCTATACCCTTTGCCAGCATGTTCCACCAAGGATTGTAGAAACCGTGAGCCTTCACCTTATTATCATCGCGGTCGGCGCCGAGATTCACGGCCACCGAGCGGTCCATCGGGTCATCGTTGAGGTCGCCCATCACTATCACGCCCTGATTGGGACGGATGGCCCACAGCGAGTCGGCGATGTGGCGCGACAGGTCGGCGGCTGCCTCACGCAGATAGCTCGACTGCTCCTGTCCGCCCAGACGCGACGGCCAGTGGTTGACGATCACCGATACCGTATCGCCGCCCAATATGCCGGTCACACACATCTGGTCGCGGGTGCGGAACCGGGGGTTGGAAGGAATGCAGAGAGTATGGTTGGTCACGTCGATTACCTTGAAAAGACGGGGATTGTAGAGCAGACCCACGTCCACGCCGCGACGGTCGGGCGAGTCGTGATGCACCACCTGAAGCATCCAGCGCTTGATGGGAGCTGCTTTCACGAGGTCGTCGAGCACGCTCTTGTTTTCGATTTCCGACACACCTATGATGGCAGGGCCGTTGGGTGTGGTAGGCGTGGTCATGTGGGCGATACAGTCGGCGAGTTTGTTGATCTTGCTCCAGTATTTATAGCTGTTCCACTGGCGCTGACCCTGAGGTGAAAACTCGAGGTCGTAATTGCCGTTGTTGTTGATCGTGTCAAAGAGGTTTTCAAGGTTGTAGAAAGCCACTCCAAACACCATAAACTGCTGTTTTTTATCCTCTTGAGCGCAGGCGCCGAGTGCGACACCCAGACAGATGAGGATCGAAAGAACGTATTTTTTCATGCTACCGGTAATGAGATTTAGATTTTCGGGTGTAAATTTAGTGAAAAATCCCTAATATTTAATACTAAATGGAAAATTTAAAATTGAGAATTTAAAATTATAAAAAATATGGTGCCGGGTTGATAAGAATTTAGAATTTAGAATGGAAAATTGAAAATTGCAGGGACATCGCTTCGCGATGTTTCGGAGAGATGCTAATTTGTATTTATACGCGTCACCGACACTCGTGATTACATCTTTGCAGCTCTTGAATAGATACCCTCAGGTATCTCGGAGAGGTTGAACTGAGCCGTTGCGAAGTCCAGTCCTACCCGGGCTGATTCGGAGTTTGTTGTGGATACCCCGGGTGGCAAGCACCCGGGGTTATACAGATGTCTATCCCTCCGGGATGAAATTGCTGCGCAATATTATAGAATGTAATCAAGAGGCTCGGAGGCGCGCGTTGTCAATAAGAGTTCACGGAGTAGGAAAGCTGTAAAACCTGAGAGGATGTCTCAGAACTCAATTTTTGAAAATCTCAGATGACGTACAAGGTTTGTATCGCGTTAATAGAAGTTAAGCCAAGCGGATTTTGGTAGTTCTGCAACAGCCTCATGATTACATCTATGCGCCTCTTGAATAGATTATCTCATACACCCCGGAGGGGTTGTCATCTCAATAACCCCGGGTGCTCGCCACCCGGGGTAGCATCAACGCCACACAGCCCAACCTCGGAGAGGTTGAACTGAGCAGCTGGGAAGTCCAGCCCCACCCGGGCTGATTCGGAGTTAGTTGTGGATACCCCGGGTGGCGAGCACCCGGGGTTATACAGATGTCTATCCCTCCGGGATGAAATTGCTGCGCAATATTATGAAATGTAATCAAGAGTATCGGAGGCGCGCGTTGTCAATAAGAGTTCACGGAGTAGGAAAGCTGTAAAACCTGAGCCGCGGGGCGGCGACGTTGTAGATTTCCGCGGGTCTCCGACCCTCACTATTACATCTTTGCGTCGCTCGGTGAAAAGCACCACCATTACATCGTTGAAACATAATATGCTAAACAATGGTCTACCCCGAAACATCGCGAAGCGATGTCCCTACAATTTTCCATTTTCCATTCTCAATTCTAAATTTTAAATTTTTGATTAAAAAAGTCCCGCTCCGGGTGGGGGGAGCGGGACGGGTGGTGCGGATTTTGGTCCGCAACCGTTGCAGAGGCCTTATTTCTTAACTACGGTCGCCGAGTAGGGAACTATAGATAGATCAAGGGTTACGGTGTAGGTGCCTTCACCGGGGGTGGGGATATTGTCGCCGCCGGCGGTGAGGTTGCTGAGTTCGCCGCCGAGGTTGATGTCCCAACCATTGTTGGCGCGGAACTTGAACTCTCCAGTTCCTTTAAGCTTAACTTCGGCTGTGTACACGAGCGGAGTGGTCATGGTGAGCGGGGTGCTTGCATCCCAACCGCCTTCGGTAGCGTCACCGATCAGGCCGTAGGTTTCGATCATGGTGAGCACGGTCTCGCGGGTAGGATAGTTGAGTGTGACGAAGTATACGCCTTCAGCATCGACATTGATGTTGTTGCCACCGTCGGCAAGACCTTTACCTACGAGGGGTGAGCCTTCGTATACGAAAGGATCGTTGCAACCGAAGTCGCGGCCCATCCAGTCTGGATCAGGATTGAACTTGAAGTCACCGTTGAGATAGAGATAACCGGTATAGTCAGTATAGTTTGCGGTGGTGAGAATCTGGCTTGCAGTTGCAGTCCATCCGTTGGAGTTACCGGGGGTGTAGAGCTGCGGGAAGCCTACCTGATACTGGAATGCGAGTGTCTCCATGTTGATGGTCATAACCTGAGCGCCGGAAACGGAGATGTTCTGACCCATTTCGCTGCTGTTGGCCTCAAGAGTACCTTTATCAACGAAGCTGTCCTCAAATACAGGAGTGTACCAAGGCTGAGCGTTGAGATCGGTCAGGAACACGCTTTCGGGAACAACCTTCCAGAACACAGGAGCGAAGTCGCTTGCTTCAGCCGAGTAGATGAATGTGAAGGTAGGATCGTCGTAAACATTGTTGGACGAGTGGGTTGACTTCACGGCATTTTCGGCAGTCCATGTTGCGCCGTCGGCCGAGAGGAGCAGGTAGTAAGCCGGCTCGATCACGTTTTCGGGAGCAAAAGGAGTGGCGTTGATGGCGAAGGGGCCGAAAGCAGTCTCAACCTTAGCAGTGAAGGTGGGGTTGTCAACCGACACGATGTAGGGATAGAGCTGCACGTTGACGGTGAGGTCGGCAGGGTTCTTGGAGACGGTGCGGATAGCGCCGTTGAACACGTCGGGCGATACCATAACCTTGCCGTCGACTACCTCGCAGGCAAATTCATTGCCGTTGAAATCATTTCCACCGGATACCTTACCGGAGAACATTACCTCGAAGCCCGCGGGGACATTATCCATCTTGGTAATGTCGGCCAGAGGCACGAGCATATCCTGATTCTGATATTCGGTCAGGTTATACACCTCGGTGGCAGCGGCGGGATCGGCCACCACCTCGAGGTCGCTCTTGTCAAAGAGCGCCTCCTGAGGGTTGGACTGAGCCGGGGGATTGGGGAGGTCGACCTGATCGCACGATACCAGACCGAGACCCATCACTGCGGCTGCAAATATAAATAGCTTTTTCATATTTAGGATTCAGAATGTTAAGTTATTATTCAACAACATTGAAAATGACGGAATTGGCATTAGTATCGAGTATTACCTCAACCACTTTACCCTTGGCACCGTTGAGCTGGAAGCAACCTTCGCCCTCATAGGTGGGAAGAGCCACGCCGGGAGTAACCTCTACATTAGCGCCTGATGCATCACTCGACCACTGAGCAGCGCCCCAGCCTGCGAGTTCCTTGTAGAAGCGGCAGTAGAGGTCGTCGGCTTCAAGGTCAGTGAGATCAAATGTGCCGGTATAGATACCTGAAGCTGAAGAATCTTCAAGACGCCATGGGTCGTAGACAGCCTCATTGGCAGCGTTGGGCTCGGCCCATCCGCCATTGTTACCTACCATATATACATACTCCGATACAGTGATCTCAGCAGCGCCACCGATAATGGTGAGGGTCATCTGCTTCTTGTCAAACATGAGGGTAACATCGCCACCTTCAAAGTCAGCCTGAGTCTGCCATGAGCCCTTACCGTAAACGGCGGTAGTCATCAGAGGCTCGGAAGATACATTGACAGTGGTACATTCACCGTCCACACCGTTAGCACCGATAGAGGGAAGTGCATTGTCGCCACCCCAGTCACCGAGTTCGACGTAGAAGCGGAAGGTATTGACACCGGAGTGGAACGGAACGACACCAACGAAGATATTCGAGCCGGGAGCGGTCTCATTGAGTACCTGACGAGCGGCAATATATTCCTGTGGCGAGCTGCCGATAGCCCAGCTAAGACCGAGATCACCCACTACGTAGATGCGGCCAGCTTCGAGCACTGCGTAGTAGCTCTGTACGTTGTTATAGGAAACAACGTTTGATACACAGCGGCTGCCTTCGATGCCGTTGAGCTCGGCGATGGCGCGGAAATAGATTTTCTCGGGACCGGGATTCTCATAATCGTCCTTTGACTTCCATCCGTGCAGCTCGCAGAGAGCCATAGCGATGTCTTTGCCCTTGAACGACATGCGGGCGGTTGTTCCGGTTCCTGTACAAGCGAGAGAACGGAAATCAGTGAAATTCTCGTCAAGAGATACTTCAGCCGAATACTGGGTGATTGCAGAGAAACCGTAGTCGGGCTGAGAGCAAGTCAGCTCTATAGTCGACTCTTCGGTGAGGGTTATGAGCTCGTTGGCGAGCGCGGGTTCATTGAGAATGAACTCGGTATCGGCCGTGGGCGGGGTGTAGACGGGTTCTTTGTCGTCATCGCAGCTCGAGAGGCCGAACACTGCGGCCACGCCGGCCATTATTAATGATAATTTCTTCATTGTGAAAATTAGTCTTTATGGAGATTAGACATAATATCAATAGCCGGGATTCTGAGTGTAACCGGCACCCTTAACCACGTAGTCGGGGATAGGATAGAGATTCAGGTGAGCGGGGAGGTCGGAACCGTTGCGTACGCGGTTTTTCCATGCCCAGTTGTAACCTGAGATCCACTTGCCGTAGCGGATAAGGTCAGTGCGGCGGGTATTCTCGGTGTAGAGCTCACGCTGACGTTCCTCCTGAAGTGAAACGAGGTTGAGCTCTGATGTCTGCCAGGGAGTAAGGCCGGCGCGCTCGCGGATGAGGTTGGTCCATTCGAGAGCTTCGGTGGGAGTTCCGGCACCGTGGAGAGCTGCTTCGGCAGCCGAGAGATAGATCTCGGCAAGACGGATCATACAGTAGTCGGTGGGCGACTGGTTCTGCGGGTCGGGCGATTTACCGCCTTGTTTTTTAACGGGGTCGAGAGATCCGTCATCATGTACCCACCAGTTGTTGTACTTGATGGCGATGTAACCGTTGTTGCCATATTCGTCGGTAGTACCGATGTTGTCATTCTCGATATTGAAACCGTCGGCAGCAGTGAACCAGAAGCGCACGCGCTGGTCGGGCGAGATGGTATAAGAGGGATCCCAGTCAAATACTTCTACAAACTGGCGACGAGCGCTGACGCAGCTCCAGCCACCGGCGCTGTTGACGCGGCCGAGGTCGCAGTGGGCAGCCTGACCGTTGAGACCTACGCTGGGCGAGCCGAGGAAGGCATCGATCATGATGGTAGTACCACCCCAGGTGAGGAGTTCGGGTTCACTGTAAGGAATAGTCCAGAGGATTTCGTTCACATCACCTGCACCACCTATGGCATACATGTCATTGTTGTAACCGAAGTTCTGGAAATAGTTCTCGCAGAGACCGGAATTCTTGAAGCCGGCACCGCTGTGACGGCCGATAAGATTGCGGCACTTGGCGAGACATTCATTCCACATAGCCTTGCCGGTATACACCTCGGCGTTGAGATAGAATTTCACGAGAAGTGCTTCGGCAGCATCCACACCTACGAAACCGTATTTGGCGCGGGGATTACCGAGGGCGTTGTATTCAGCAACCACGTCTTCGAGCGAGCGGGTAACGAGGTCGAAGATCTCGGCGCGGGGGAGCTGGGCGGGAGTACCACCGATAGCGGTATTCTCATCAGCATAAGGCACGCTGCCGAAAAGGTCGATCAGATAGTAGTAGCAAGCGGCACGAAGGATCTTGCACTGGCGCACATATTCCTGAGCGCGGGCTTCGAGCTCGGGTGTGTTGAGGAAGAACTGGCCGTCGTTGACGGTGCGGATAAAGTCGTTGCAGAGGGTGGCGTTGACAGTCAGACGCGCATAGCAACCGCCGATAGCTTCATTATTAGTTGTCGGAATAGCATACTGGATGGTACCGAATTCCTGGTCGGTTGCCGAGAGCCAGTCAGCTTCGTCGGTGGGGACTTCCTGAAGGTTGAAGATAGCGCGGTTGAACACGGCGAAACCGGGGTTGAGCTGTGTGATAGGGCCATCACCATTGTTGGTCCAACCCTGTCCGGCAAATGAATAATATACGTCGGCAAGCACGCGATCCATGTAACCGGCAGGATCGGCTTCAAACTTGTCGGCAGTGAAGTCAGAGGGATTGGTAGGCATCAGGTCGAGATCACCGATACATGAACCGAGACCCATGGCTACACCTGCCACTCCGAGCGACATGAATATTTTATTGAAAAGTTTCATTGTAGTCATTAAGATTTAAGTGGTACAACTTAGAAAGTGGCTACGAGACCGAAAGTGCAGGTGATGGGTCGGGGGTATACGTTGTTGTCGATACCGTGGTTGCCGGTGGGCACTTCAGGATCAAGACCGCGATAACCTGTGATCACGAAGGGATTCTGAACGGCACCGAAGAGACGGAGCTTGAGGTTACCCTTGCAGAGGTCGTTGAAAGTGTAGCCGAGGGTGATGTTGTCGCAGCGGATGAAGCTTGCGTTCTGGATGAAGTAAGAGCTGTAAGAGAGCTGCTCGGTATTGGCGGCATTGCCCCAGAGATATACACCGTCGAGGAGGTTGTTGTTCTGGTAGATACCCGATGCATTGTAGAGACGGGCAAATTCAAATTCGGCATTATTGTAAACGTAGTTGCCGAGCGAAGCGCGGAGCACGAAGCCGAGATCCCAGTTCTTGTAGTTAAATGTATTGTTCCAAACGAAAGTGGCTACGGGTTCGGGCGAGTGGAAGTTGATGAGGTCATCGCCGTTGATCTTACCGTCGCCGTTCTGGTCCACGTACTGACCGGGCAGAGGATCGCCGCTCTGGTCATATACCTGCTCATATACGCGATAGGTATAAGCGGGCTCGCCTACGATGTGGTAGCAGATCGAACCACCCACACCTACAGGAGGCTTAACGCCGGTTTCCATCATATCGCGGCCTTCGGCGAGAGCGGTGATCTTGTTCTTGTTGTAACCGTAGTTGATACCGGTAGTCCAAGTGAAGTCTTTGGTAACAACGGGACGGGCGGTTACGTTAACCTCGACACCCATATTTTCGAGTGAACCGATGTTGGCGGTCATGATGTCGGAAGTATTGAAACCAAACACGCGGGTGGTCGAGAGAAGGTCTTTGGTCTTACGCAGATACCAGTCGAAGCTTGCGGTGATGCGGTTGTTGAGCCAAGAAGCGTCGAGACCGACGTTCCAAGTGGTAGTTTCCTCCCATTTGATGCCGGTGTTGTAGGCATTGGGGTAGAGAGGCTGGATCCAGCCTTCGCCGGTGGGATTGAGGTACATATTACCTGTACCCTGAGGACTTACATAGATAGGCATGTAGGGGAAGTGACCGCCTACGTCCTGCTGACCGGTGACACCCCAGCCGAGACGGAGCTTGAGGTCAGTCCACCATCCGCGGGTACTTTCCATGAAGGGCATGTTGATGATCTTCCAGCCGAGGGCTACTGAGGGGAAGAGACCCCAGCGGTTGTCCTTGGAGAAGCGAGAAGTAGCATCGTCACGGAGAGTGAAGGTGAGCAGATAAGTATCGTCAAATGTATAGTTCAAGCGGCCGAAGAACGAGATGAGCTGCAGGGGGTTGGACCAGCGGCTGTCGGCTACACCGTTGATGGCGGTACCGATGAGATTCTCGGTCGAAGGATCCCAGTTGAGAGTAAATGTCTGAGTTTCGGGATCAAATGTGCGGTTGATACCGAGAGAGTTGACGAAGGTATTGTCGTGGCCGAGGTAAGTGAACTTCTGCCAAGAGTAACCGGCCATTACATCAAGATTTGACTTGATGGCGGTGAAATCCTTGCGGTAGTTGATATAGAAATCGAGCATTGTGTTGCGCTGGAGTTCCCACCACTTGTACATGGTAGATGCACCGGGAGCGCCATAGTTGGTCAGACCGTCGTTACGCCATACCATAATAGAGTTGGCCTCAGTAACGGTGTTTTTCTCATTCTTCGATACCTGATAACCGAGGTTGAGGTTGAAGTGGAGTTCGGGGAGGCAGTGAAGAGCGTAGTCAAACTGGATGTTACCAACCGATGACCATACTTTACGCTTCTGATTCTGATCATTGAGGAGCTGCACGGGGTTCTGCATAGCGTTGGTGTTGGGCAGACCTGAATCAGCATAATAAGTATTGGTATAGCCGTTGAAATATGTGCGGCCTACGTTGCCGACGGTGGGATAGTCAGTATATACGCCCTGAGTGGGATCGTAAGAGAGAGCACCACCGAGAGCGCCGGTATCGGCGTCGCGGGCGTCAATGAATGTACCCTGAACGTTGGCGTTGATAGAGAGCTTGTCATCGAAGAACTTGGGCGACAGGTTGATACCTACGGTGGTACGCTGCATGTCAGATGTCTTCATGATACCCTGATTGTCGGTAAACGAAGCGTTGACACGGTAAGGCACCTTACCGGCGGTACCGCCTACAGAGAGGTCATAGTCGTGAGAGAAAGAAGTGCGGAGGAGTTCCTTCTGCCAGTTGGTGTTGGAGTTACCCAGACGGCCGATACCTACCTCACTTTGCACAACGTTGGTCATCACGTCGCGATACTGGTCGGCATTCATCATGTCGTAAGTCTTGCGGGCGGTATTGACATGGAAGTTGGCAGCGAAGTTGACCTGCGGACGACCTTTCTGACCCTTCTTGGTGGTGATGATGATGACACCGTTTGATGCACGGCTACCGTAGATGGCGGTTGCGGAAGCGTCCTTGAGGATGGTCATTGACTCGATGTTGGAGGGGTTGACCATAGTGAGGGCGTTACCGGTTGCATTGGCCTGATTGGTCATGGGCACACCGTCGATCACGATAAGGGGGTCGTTGGATGCGTTGAGTGAAGCACCACCACGTATACGGATGGTAGCGTCGCCGTTAGGATTACCACCGTTGGTGGTTACAACCACACCGGGGCTTGCGCCTACGAGGAGGTCCTGAGCCGAAGTGGCAAGACCGGCTTCGATATCGTCGGGCTTGATCACGGCAACCGAACCGGTGGCGTCGGATTTCTTAACGACACCGTAACCGATGGCTACGACTTCACCGAGCATCACCGAGTTTTCCTCGAGGGTAACGTTGATTACTGACTGGCCGTGAACGGCTACATCCTTGGTGTTGTAGCCCACGTAGGAGAACGAGAGCACTCCGTCGGCAGCCACCTGAATGGTGTAATTGCCGTCGAAGTCAGTGGCGGTACCCATGGTCTCGCCCTGTACAAGCACACTTGCGCCGATGAGAGGCTCACCGGTTGGGTCAACTACGGTACCTGTGACCGTAATCTTCTGCGCTAAAGCAGGGAACGCGAAACATAGCATCATAGCAAATGCGAGCCACGCTTTCCGACTCATTTGAAAACAAATGTTCTTCATGCAAGAATAGTTTTGAGATTTTAGGATAAGAATTATTATTGATTTGTAGTAGTTTGTACAGCAGAACGATAGAAAAAAATCCGGCATCAGGGGATACTGGCGAAACCTCGACCCTGATACCGGATTATAGACTCGGGTGTAATACCGTTTTCTCTATCGCGTGACCGGTGGAGACGGTCACGCGACCGCCCCGGGGCGGTCGTGAGAAGGAGATCTCTATCTCTTTGCAAGGGAGCGCTTTGCCTCTGAGGCCGGGCTACCTTATTGTATTACAACATCCTGTATGATTCTCTACATTTCCGGCCTCGGATTCTCGCGGAAACGCAGTCCTTTAGCCTTTATTCATTTACAAATGTAAGGTTTTTTCGGCGAGATTATGTTAAGAAATGGAAAATATTTTCAGCATTATCGCACATTTAACATAATTAACTTAATAATATTTATCAATTAACACTTCTACAAAATCACGCCCCACCGGCAGTGACTTATTGTATTTCAGACAGGATTCTACCGCGATCCATGAATCATGAATCATGAATCGTTAATCAAAAAGGCGGCTATGCTCACGCACAGCCGCCCTTGATATTAATTACTGGAAATTATACTATTATTTTGCGATTGTCTTGCGGGTTACGGTAGTACCGTCGGCGCGGGTATCGACACGGATCACCACTCCACGGTAAGTAGCGTCGACGCGCTGACCCTGAACGTTGTAGAATACCGAAGATACTACTTCAGCATCGGCAACGGTAGAGATGATACCTGAAGCATCGGCATTGGCAGCTACGCCCATACCGCCCATCTTGTTGATCGAGCGCACGGTGTAAACGCCGTTGCCGGCTGCGGCATGGCTTGTGGCCTCGGTGATAGCTTCAAGCTTGCCGTCGGCAAATACCGCATAGGCGATAGCGCCTTCTACGGGAGCCCAAGTGATGGTACCGTTTTCAGTCTTGCACACGGGAGCGGCAGCCTGCACGGCGAGGAGGTCGGGACGCCACTCGGGGAAGATCTTCTCCACGGTAAACTCAGCGGCCTGCTCGGGAGTGAGGATTGTCTCCATGGTGTTGCTCTCGCCCTTGATGAATGTCATGACGTGGGTGGAGGGAGATACCACCTTGCCGTCTTCGTCCATAGTGTTGTATTCTACGAATTCCTTGGCATAAACATTCATGCCGTTAGCAGTCCAGCGCGCTGAGCTGAGCTTGCTGTCGGCCACGGTGGTGTTGATGTAGGCGCAGCGGGGTTCGTTGCTCCATGCACGACCGTAGTTGTAGCTTGCGGCCTTGTTGACGATCTTGTTGTTGAGGAATACATATCCGTAGCGGTTGCCGGCCTTGGTGGCGGGAGCTGTGAGAGTACATTCGCCCTTGCCGTCGGCGTTGCGGGGCTCTACGGTGATGATACCGTCGGTGAAGAGCATCGTGCCTTCGCCGCAGAAGAAGTCGACTGTACCGTGAACGTTACAGTTCTCCCAGTAGTAGGTACCGTCGAGATTATTGGAATAATATGTATCCTGACAGGAGATGAGCTCTACATTCTTGCACACGGTGTTGATACCCTTATCCCAGAATGCCACGGCGCGACCGCCCACCTGCTGATTGCCGATGGTGGCATAGTAGTCGAGGGCGTTCTGGATGGTGAGATCCTGCAGGTAGAGGTTGGTACCGGTGTTCATGAGGGTTGCGGTGGTGGCGATACCCTCGGTGGTGTAGTGGGGCTGGTTGACGATGACGGTGCCTTCCATGCTCTGGCCGATGATGGAAATATTGTGACCGTAGATGTTGGTGAGAACGGTTTCCTTGAGGTCATAAGTACCGTCGGGCACGAAGAGGAAGGCGCGGGCGGCGTCACGGTCGGTGTTGTAGGCCGAGATGGCTTCGATAGCGTCGAGAAGACTCTGTGCGTCGCCGGGGGTTACGTAGAACCACTGGCCGTCCTGATTATAAGTCACCTCGGTGGTGTTGGTGATCTTGACGTTGTGGATGTAGAGCTCGCCATCACCGTGGAGGGTGAGGGTTACGAGACCGGGCTGGCCTTCGTAGTCAAACGCTACAACCTCGCCGTCGATTTCATCGGCTGACTTGGCGGGAACGGTAGCGACTTCTTTGCCTTCGGCATCGGTGACATTGATGTCAGTACCGTAACCGTAGCGGCAGAGGCCGATTGCTACAGTGGCCTTGGGACCTACGAGCAGGGTGATGACGTCGCCATCCTTGAATGCCCAGCCGTGGGTGGTGTCGTGGAAGTAGCCGTTTTCGGTATTGAATGCTTCGTGGTCTTCGGGATAGAAGTATTTGTCGGCGAGATTGAACTCATATTTGAGATGAGTGCTGGCCTCCTCGACGGGAGTAGCGTAGGCATAGAGGCTTACGGGAGCGGTGATTACGTCGTTGACGGTAGCTTTCTGGCCTCCGGTGGGAGTGAGATACCAGCCGCGTACCTTGTAGCCCTGCTCGGCCTTACCGGTGGCGTAGTCTACTGCAAATTCAGCGATCGCAGCGTCTTTCTCCACTTCCTGAGAGCCCATTGCGGAGCCGTCGGTGTTGAAGTAAGATACGGTGAAGTAGGGCTTGCGGACGAAGTGAAGCACGTAGTTGATTGTGATGTCGGCGAGCGAAACGGGGATAGTGACGTCGCACTTGTCGGCATCGCCTTCATACTTGAGTTCGCCTACCGTACCGGCGATGGTGTTGAGGTCGGTTACAGGGTTGGTGGCCGAAATCATGTTGCCTGCGGCTGCGATCTCAATGATACCTTCGTAGATGTCGCCGTTGGGCTCGAATACGTCGTCGACGTTATAGGTAACCTCATTGGCGGTGAACGATGCGAGCATGGGCACTTCCTTTTCCTGACCTGTGACAGTACCTTCGATAACTACGTCGCAGAAACCGATGCGCTTGCCGTTGGCGAGAGCGTAGAGATTGATAAGGATACCGCAGGGGCCTTCAGCCGAAGTAGCGCCGGTAACTTCATATTCACATTCGGTCATATTGGGGGTAGCGTTATCGCGCTGGGGCTTGATGCCTGTAGCGAGGCTGACGGTGGTGCCGTCGGCGCTCTGCCATGCTACATCGAGCGATCCGCCGTCGGTACCGTAGCGGGTGGTCTTGAACGATACCTTGGTGGGCATGAACTTGAGGCCGTGCTTGGGCTGGATGAGGAAGCGGATGGCGTTGCTTTCCTCAGGGCTGCTCTGCTGCGAAGCGGGCATAAACCAAGTCTGACCGTTGCCTTTGTTATCCTTACCGTCGAGTGAAAGGTGCTCTCCGTAGGTCACCTTGCTCGAAAGGAAATAGTCGGGCTGGTCAAATTCGGCAGTCTGCTTCTCGGTGCCGAGGTCAAACTTGAAAGTAGCCGTGGCGGGAGCATTGTCGAGATCGAGGAGAGCCTTTGGGGCTTTCTGCTCTACCGAGAGAGAGTAGTAATAGTTGTTGGCATTGGTCGAAATTACCGATACATAGCCGCGCTGCACATCCGTCATCTTGGCTTTGTATGTTACGGTACCGTTCTGTTCTTCGCCACCGCTGATGGAGAAGTAGGAATAGCCGGGATAACCGGCGACGGTCACAACATCCTCGGTGCTGATGACGGGGATACGGAATTCAGCGCCCTCACGCACTTGGATATTATTGCCGTTGTCGCGGAACGATGCGCCGTTGGCGAGCACTGTCATCTCGATGCCGTTGCCTTCCTTACAGGCTACAGTACCGGCCTCGCTGGTGCCCGAGAATGCCATGGTGGCTTCCATGATGGTCTTGTCGGCGAAATCCCATGTGGCGGTAGCGTCTACAGCCTCAGCCTTGGCAGGTGCTGACGGAGCTTCAGAACCGGAGGCATACATGGCACCGATGGCCGCACCTCCGCACAACAGCGCCGCAAAGGCCGCCATTGTGGCTTTGAGTAAAGATTTCTTCATGTAATGAAATGTTTTGGTTTAGATTTAATTAGTGGTTATATTAAGGTGGCGCAAATATAATACCAAATTTCCAATCCACAAAAAATTTCGATTGGAAATAACTGTAAGTCACCGATTTTAACAAAATGCAATCGCCCGCCGCGACATGATGCCGTGGCGGGCGAGAGATATTGCGATTCGCAGGCTTTGATTAGCCGTTGAACTTCTTCATGCGTGCGATGAGATCGAGCACCTTGTTGGAGTAGCCGATTTCATTGTCATACCAAGAAACTACCTTAACGAAGGTGGGAGTAAGCTGGATACCGGCCTTCTTGTCGAAGATAGAAGTGCGGGGATCGCCGAGGAAGTCGCTCGATACTACATCGTCTTCGGTGTAGCCGAGGATACCCTTGAGTTCACCTTCTGAAGCTTCCTTCATGGCAGCGCAGATTTCCTCGTAAGTAGCGGGCTTGGCGAGGTTGACGGTGAGGTCAACTACTGATACGTCGAGGGTGGGGACACGCATCGACATACCGGTGAGTTTGCCGTTGAGTTCGGGGATAACTTTACCTACAGCCTTGGCAGCGCCGGTCGACGAGGGGATGATGTTGCCCGAAGCGGCACGGCCACCGCGCCAGTCCTTCATAGAGGGACCGTCAACGGTCTTCTGAGTAGCGGTAGTGGAGTGAACGGTGGTCATGAGACCTTCTACGATACCAAACTTATCGTTGAGCACCTTAGCGATAGGAGCAAGACAGTTGGTGGTGCAGGATGCGTTGGATACGAACTGCTGACCTGCATAAGTGTCGTCGTTAACACCGCATACGAACATGGGGGTGTCGTCCTTCGAGGGAGCTGACATAACCACATATTTTGCGCCGGCTTCGATGTGAGCCTGAGCTTTTTCCTTGGTGAGGAAGAGACCGGTGGACTCTACTACATATTCAGCACCTACTTCACCCCATGCGATTTCGGCGGGATTCTTGCAGGCGGTCACGCGGATGGGCTTGCCATTCACGATGAGGAGGCTCTTTTCCATGTCGTAGTCAACGGTGCCGTCAAATTTGCCGTGCATCGTGTCATACTTGAGCATGTAGGCCATATAGTCTACGGGAAGAAGGTCGTTGATAGCAACTACTTCGATGTCATCACGCTTGGTGGCAGCACGGAACACGAAACGTCCGATACGGCCAAATCCATTAATACCTATTTTAGTCATAATATTATATATAATAAATAATGTATATATTTCACTTAAAACCGCCGCGGCCGCAGCCACGGATTCTTTTTACCTTTCTACGATGCAAAAGTACAAAAAAAATCTATTAATTATATATTTTTTTCTTTAATTTTTGCTATCGGTATTTTATGCCTATCAACCATGTGAAAAGTATCATATTTAAACTTTCAGTTTTGTAACAGTTCACATTGTTACAACTAAAAAACGCAAACAATCTGTAACAACACCTCCCTAAATCACAATATCCTGATATAATGACTATTAGCATATAGAAATATGTTTCAAAAATGTATACAAAATTGTTACAACCGGGTATTTGTAACAATTTCGCAACAATTTAAACAATTTCATAAAATACTAATTTCCAACACATTATGTTAATTTGTCACAGAAATGCAATATTGTTAACAGCCTTTAACATTAAATACTTTTATAATGGTAGCCGAGGCAGTAATTTTGGAATGTCAAACGAAATGAATGACATTCTTACTACACGATTCAACAACTAACAACAACTAAAAAACTACTACTATTATGGCAACTTCCGAATTCCAAACCAAGCTTATGAGTCTTCAAAGTAACATGCTCAACTTCGCTCTCATGTTGACATCTAACCGCGACAACGCCTACGATCTTCTTCAGGATACCACTCTCAAGGCGCTCGACAATGAAGACAAGTACACCGAGAACACCAATTTCAAAGGATGGGTCTTCACCATCATGCGCAATATCTTCATCAACAACTACCGCCGTGTAGCCCGCAGCGCAACCGTCATCGACCAGACTGAAGACCTCTACCACCTCAATATCTCTCAGGACTCAGGCTTCGAGACTCCCGAAGGTTCATATCAGGCAGGCGAAATCACCGCAGCCATCAACGCAATGACCGACGAATACCGCATCCCCTTCTCGATGCACGTGGCCGGTTACAAATACAACGAGATCGCCGACAAGATGAACCTCCCCCTCGGCACCATCAAGAGCCGCATCTTCTTCGCCCGCAAGCGTCTTCAGGAGCGTTTCGCTGACTATCGCTAAAACGCTTCAACCAAGAAATAAAGTTGCACAGTAGTTTTAACAATATAAGTGGATGTTTCTTGAATAAAGTTATAGATTCTTAAGTAAAGGTTTCCCTTTACAATATAAGGTAAAAAAGAAAATTAGGTTTGAAAAAATACAGTTACTAAGTTACTAAGGTTAAAAATATAGCCGGCGCCCCTGCAGCGAATGCACGGGCGCCGGCCTCTTCTATCTCAACACTACCGCTAAGAACCATAGACACAATACCGCTCTACTCCCATACCCGCGACATTAACCGCATCCACATAAAAAGACAGGCGACAGAATTGCCAATGCCTCTTACTGTTCATCGCTTCGCCACGTTACCCTCCAGTGCCGCAGCAATATAAAGTGCCGCAGCAATAAAAAATCAGCCCCTCAAAGTAGGGACGGTGCTTTGCACCGTTTCCGGAAAAAACAAAATGGTAATCTTAAACGAGGCTCCGGTAGTCTCCGCGCAATAGCTCCGTATAGCCATTGCAGCGGGAGTCAACTACCCTCGCTCCATAATCATCCT
>JAIDUB010000017.1 GCA_029060405.1 Duncaniella sp.
TGTTGATTCCCATTATATTCGGCGGCCTATCGGGCGCCTATTGGATCATTTTCATTTACCCGGGGCGCCTCCGCATAACTGCGGCGACCCGGGTTACGAAGAACTCGGCGGCCTGCGGACGCCGATACACATTTTGAAATAGCAAATTTTGACACAGCCTCCTACAAGGGCGATGGTGTGAGGGCGATGGGGAGAGGTAAAAATAACGAAGGGCGCGGTGGAGCCGCGCCCTTCGGGGAAAATATGAAGTGGGGATTGATTACTTCACGAGAACTTTGGTAGACTTGTTGCCCTGACGACGGATGTAAAGACCGGCTGCGGGGTTCTCAACGCGCACACCCTGAAGGTTGAAATATTCAACGGGAGCGTTTTCGTTGTTGTCAACAACTACATCAGCGATACCTGAATCATCAGTTCCGGAGAATACGGCGTCGTAAATGACGTATTCAACCATGAAGAATTCCTGACCAATAACTCTACCATTATAATCAGCGTACATAGCTGCTCCAACACCGGAATTCTGTAAGTCGGTAACTATAGCGCCGGATTCAAGAGCCATCTCATCACCCATCATAATGAAATCCTCAGTAAGAACAAAATCAGCATTTTCACCTTCGCCCTCAAGATCTATTCCGTTAAGCTCGAAAGGAAGCCATTCAGTAGCTGAAATCTGGAAGGGGATATTTTGGCCGACTGCTGAAACAGTCTGAGCGTCCTTGTCGATATTGAATACGATAGAATTGCCGAATGAGCCTTCTTCGCCAACATAAGGATTGAAATCGAGGAAGTTTTCGATAGAAAGAGTGCCGGCAGTATGATCTACAGTGGCATAGCTGAAGTAAGCAGTTGATTCGGGCTGGCCGTCATCACCGGTTACAAACGCGCCATTGTCGTCCATTAACCAAGAGTAGGCTACGCAGTTGATCATATTGAGGGTACAGTCAAACATCTGATCGAAAATCTGATTACCATTATAAGTGGGTGCTCCGATAAGCAGAGTTTCGAGATAGCTCTCGCCATCGTCGGCAGGTGTCCATGAAAGCATGCGCTTTTCGGCATCAACCGTGAGGACGAGATCGGAAGCAGCCATAGTTTTGAAATTTATAACATAGAAACATGTTTCGGTTTGACCGGACTGGGTTCTAACCGGGAAAGTCTGGGTGCGATCGATAGTAATGGTTCCGGCTGCGGGATCATATACACCGGTAAGGGTATTGGTATACCACAGATTTTCGATGTATACTGAATTGTCTTCGGCAATTTCGATATATGACACCGATTCATTCATCCAATAAGCACTGGGAAGTGTGTTGGGATCTGCTGCATTATAATCGAAGTTACGAGCGTAAGCTTTGAAGATATACTCGCCGTTGAGGTCTTCGGCAGCTACGGCCTCTGCTTTAGCGGGAGCTTTATAAGCCTGAGCTTTCTTGACAACTTCTACCTTTTCAGTAGAGAATGTCTTAAGGTCATTGAGCTGCTTTGCTTCTAAACTGACATTCTTGATATCGGTTACGCGTGCACCGGCAGATAGCATCATGGTACCTGCGATGGCAGCGGAAAGAAGGGTGTAGAATTTCTTCATACCTGATTGGAATATTAAGTTATTAATTATTGTTTTCTAAAAATCTTAAAGAATTTCGGGCAAAGTTATAGTAAATTTGTCATACCACGATAAGAATTTAATGTATTTAACGCTTTTTAACTGCAAAAAGATACTTTTTCGTCGGCGTAGCAGGGAGGAATTGAGAATTTAAAATTTAGAATTGAGAATTTAAAATTTTGAATACAGGGGTGTATATGGAGCGGGGGTCGCTGACCCGCTCGGTCGCGACTACGGCGATGGATTGGTGAGAGAAAGGTGTAAACAAGCCCGGGGGGGCGCAGTGGAGATGCGTATTGTTCAACCCTATCCGGGGTTGAACAATACGCATTATTTTTACCCCGGGTGGCGAGCACCCGGGGTTATTAAGCTGACTGCCACTCCGTGGCGTTATTTCACCGCCGTAGTTGCGTCGGCGGGGGCAGCGCCCCTCCGCTTCATATATGAATCACCACCAATTTTCAATTATCCCCCTTGGAAGCGGCAGCGACCCGCTCCTCCGTAGGGGGGAGCGGGTCGCGAGAGGTGGTGTCAGTAAAGATTACTTGCTGAGTTTTTCGATGTAGTCGCGGAGGCCTTGGTTTTCGGGGTCGAGCTCGAGGAAGAGCTGGTAGTATTCCACGGCTTTGGGTTTGTCGCCCTGCTGGAGGTAGTAGGATGCGATGGCGTTGTAGGCCGATTTGTAGGCGTCGGCATACTTGGCCTTTGCTTCGGGATCCTCGTTGTAGGAGTCGAGCATGGCAGTGTAGGTCTCTACAAGTTCGGGCGATATTTCAGTGGCGCCGTCGCGAACCATGAGCAGAGTTGCGCGGTTACGGTAGAGCGGGCCTTTGTTGGCGGCGTTTTCAAGGGCGAGGTCAACGTATTTGATACCGTTGATTGCGCTCTGCTTGCGTTCTTCCGATCCTTCTTCCTGAGAGAGGGCGAGGTTGCGGTAGCGGTTGGAGAGGATGAAGTAGTCGTTGAGCGAAGCGTCGCCGAGGTCAACGAATTTCTGCATGTATTCGGCAGCTTTCTCGTAGTTTTCGGCGTCGGTATACATCGAAGAGATCTTTGCGAGATAGTCTTTGTTTTTCTCGGGGTTGATCTCAAAAGCGCTTGTGTAGGCTACGATAGCTTCTTCGGGCTTGCCGAGAGCGGCGAGTACGTCACCGTAGGTGCCGTAGTCGTTGGTGGTATAGGTTGCGCCGGTGTGGGCGAAGAGTTTCTGGGCAGCTTCGTAGGCACCGTTGTAGTCTTCGAGGGCTGCCTTGTTGAGCATCACCATGCGCTGCATGTATACGTTGTCGGGGTCTTTGGCGAGCACCTTGTTGGTGATTTCGAGTGATTCGGGATACTTCTTGCCGTAGAAGAGGAGGCCGGAGTAGCGCTGCTCGTCCTGCTGGAAGTGGTTGGGGTTGGCCATGTATTTGCCATACTGCTCGGCAGCGGGAGTGAACTGTCCGCCGTCGTAGTATTTTTCAGCGAGCTCACGCTGGGCGAGTGCCGAGGTGGGGAGCTTGGCATTGAGTTCCTTGAGCTTGTCGATCGCAAACTTGGGGTTGACCTTGTTGTAGAGGTTGGCGTACTTTACGTAGGCCTCGGGATTGATGCGGCCGGCTTCCTCGTCATATATCATTGCCTGCTCGTAGTAGCCGGCAGCCTGTCCGATGTTAGTGTTCTTGGCCATGTCGCCCTGAAGCACGTATACGGCGGCTTCCTTGTTTTTGGAATCCTTGAGGGCTTTCTGTACGTTGTTGTTGATTTCCTTGGCGTAGGCTACGGGGTCGGCGTTGAAATATGCGCGTGCTATCGCTGTGGATACGCGGGCGTCTTTCTTGCCATATTTGAGAGCGTCCTTGAAGAGGTCTTCGGCTCCGCGCTTGTTGCCGTTGCGCAGTGCGAGTTCGCCGAGTCCCACATAGTTCATGGGGTAGGTTGCATCGGCTTCGAGACCCTTGTTGAAGTTATCGGATGCGGCGGCGAAATCATTGTTCTGCACGTCGATGCAGCCGAGATAATAGTAGGAAACGGCCTTGTTGGTGGCGGGATCGTTGAGCGTGTTGTCGAGGATGATCTTGGCCTGCTCGAAACGGTCGGCGTTATAGTAGTCTACGCCGTCCTGATAGCCACCCTGCGCTGCGGCCGAGATGGCGACGCCACCCAGCACGAAGGAAAGGAAATGTTTCAGTTTCATTGCTTGGAATGTTTTTTCTATTGAAATGGTTGTTAGATTATAATCGGAGTATATTTTTTAGGCAAACGTGCCCGGGGCGGTGTTTATTGCCACCCCGGGTGAATATAAGTCACGGGTATGAATTATGCTGCATATATGCGTGTCACTCCACTTCGACCATCCGCGGGCGCACTGTGGCCGGAAGGATACCTGTCATCTGAATGATTTTCTGTCCCTGAAATCCGGTGACGAAGCTGAAGAAACGGTGGGCTGTGGTGCCTCCGGTGCCGGTTGTGATCATGTAGACCGAGCGGTGGAGGGGGTAGGAGCCGTCAAAAATATTGGCCTGATACGGACGGTAGGCGGTTACTTCGCCGTTGCCGCGTATCTTGAGCACCTTGACGTCGGCGCTGAAGTCGAGGCGGGTGGTGTCGGATGCCTGCGATGCTTCCACAAGTTCTTCGATCGATGCGTTGCGGGCACGCATGTCGCTCGTGATCCAGCTTACTCCTATGATACCGATGGCGTTTTTGTTTTTGGCCACGGTGTTGAATACCTCGGAGTTGGACTTCTGGGCGAAGACGTTGGGACCGAAAGGCTGACCGTTCATCACCGAGTCGCGCATATAGTTTACTACCGACGAGCCCTGATGGTCAAATATCACATTGATATCGCCGAGCTTAGTGGGCTCGATCTGATCCCAGCGGGTGTATTTGCCCGAGAGGATTTCGGCAAGTTCCTCTTTGGAGAGGATTTCCACGGGGTTCTCGGGATTTACAATCACTGCCACGGCGTCGACGGCTATCTTTTTCTGATATACGGTGTTGCGGTGGCTGCGGAGATAGTCAAGCTCCTGCTGGGTGAGCATGCGGGTGATCACGGCGGTGCGTATGCCGGTCATGGCCATGAGGGAGTCGACGGCTGAATTTTCATCGACATAGTATGCTATCACATCCTCCTTGGGATAGATATATTCATATACGTCAATCTCCTGCTGGAGAATGTTTTCAAAGGAGGCGTCACAGGCTATCTTAGCGATGGGCTGCGGCTTTTTGTCGCCATACTTGGCGCAACCGGTGGCAAGCAGTGCCACTGCGGCAGCCGCCACTACTGAAATGGTGGTAAGGAGATGTCTCATAAGGCTGATCAGTATTGGTCGTCGCCGGTCTTGATATCCATGCCTGAGAACTGGCGATAAGCTCTCCATATGCCGTAAGCTACAAACAGACCACCGCCTGCCCAGCGCATCCATGTCCAGCTGCCGTAGAGGGGATCGAAGAAACCGCAGAAGAAAAGGACGCCCATGGCGAGATAGACGACTATCATTATGATACCGAAGATGTAGTTCATTGTACGGGGTGTACCGGTGGATTTGGGATCTGATGCCATAATTGTAGAGTTTTTTAGTTGAAATCGTTGGATTAGTTATTAAGGTAACAATTATGAGGGCAGGATTGTTGCGTTAACAACCGCATCAAAATTAATTAAAATTCCCGAAAAACCATGGATATTAAATAATGTTAACATTGGGGTAATTTCGGCTTTTTCCTTGAGCACCCTGAGACTCGGGCCGCAGGGTGCTCGGGTAGAGGGGTCATAGACCGGGGACATGCCTGAAAACAAAAAAATTATCCGTCATCGCGACGAATAATCTTCTTACCTTAAATCTAATACCATGAAAAACTGTTGCAAAATTAACCAATAATTCCGAAAAACGGATGCATTTTGCTGAAAAAAAGCAGCGTATTTATGGAAAATTAACAGTTGGGGTTTTAGGTTTTAGGGATTAGGTTTTAGGGATTAGGTTTTAGGGATTAGGTTTTAGGGATTAGGGATTAGGTTTTAGGTTTTAGGTCTTAGGTCTTAGATTTTAGGCTTGAGGCCTAACCCATAGCTCCTAACCACCTAATCCCTAACTTCCTAACCCCTAACCTCCTAATCCCTAACCCCTAAAACCTAATCCCTAATCCCTAAGACCTAAAGCCTAAAACCTAAGACCTAAAACCTAAAGCCTAAAACCTAATCCCTAACACCGAAATTTCCGAAAAAGTTACTATCTTTGTAGTTACAATGAGCGAAGAATTTGATATACACGGTGCGGCATTCGGCGAGGCCGGGCGTGAGGGCGATATTGAGCGTGCCTTGCGTCCGTCGCATTTCAGTGCTTTCAGCGGTCAGGAGAAGATCGTTGAGAATCTGAAAGTATTTGTGGCTGCCGCCCGTATGCGCGGCGAGGCTCTCGACCATCTGCTGCTTCACGGCCCTCCCGGCCTCGGTAAGACCACTCTGGCGCAGATTATCGCCACAGAGCTGGGTGTGAATTTCAAGATAACCTCAGGCCCCGTGCTCGACAAGCCCGGTGATCTGGCGGGCATACTGACCTCGCTTGAGGAGAATGATGTGCTATTTATTGACGAGATACACCGTCTCAGCCCGGTGGTGGAGGAGTATCTGTATTCGGCGATGGAGGATTACCGTATCGATATAATGATCGACAAGGGTCCCGGAGCGCGCACGGTGCAGCTCACGCTGTCGCCGTTCACGCTTGTGGGCGCCACCACCCGTAGCGGATTGCTTACGTCGCCGTTGCGCGCGCGTTTCGGTATCAACTGCCATCTCGAATATTATGACCACGAGGTGCTTGAGCGCATCATACTCCGCTCGGCCCACCTGCTCGGCACGAAGTGCACGGGCGAGGCAGCCCATGAGATAGCGATGCGCAGCCGCGGGACGCCCCGTATAGCCAACGCGCTGCTGCGCCGCGTGCGTGACTTCGCGCAGGTGAAGGGGTCGGGAAGCATCGATATCGATATAGCCCGCTTCTCGCTCGAAGCGCTGAATATCGACCGCTATGGCCTTGACGAGATCGACAATAAGATTCTCACCACGATCATACGCAAGTTTGGCGGCGGCCCGGTAGGCCTCAACACTATCGCCACGGCACTCGGCGAAGATCCCGGCACTATCGAGGATGTGTATGAACCCTATCTCATCAAGGAAGGATTCATCAACCGCACTCCCCGCGGCCGTGAGGTGACGGCTCTCGCTTATACCCATCTTGGCATCAGGCCGTCGGTTAAATTCAATTCTCTGTTTGACGATGATTTGGAATAACGGGGGAATTAGAGGTTGACGCGATGAATCGCGTCTCTACTGACAGATAATACAATCGATCATTTATGGCAGGTATACGCGGTCTTTTCAAAGACACGGCAATCTACGGAGTGAGCAGCATACTCGGCCGGTTTCTCAACTGGTGTCTCGTGCCGCTCTACACCATCATGTTTCCGGCTGAGGAATATGGTATAGTCACATATATTTATTCGATAGTGGGGCTGGCGCTCATAATCCTCACCTATGGCATGGAGACGGGATTTTTCCGCTTTGCCAATCATGAGCGGTATAATGACGCCATGGAGGTGTACAGCACCGCGCTGGTGTCGCTCGCAGTGAGTTCCACGGCGTTCATAGCCGCGGTGCTCATATGGCTTCACCCTATCAGCACCGCGCTCGACTGCGGCGGGCATGAGATATATGTGGCGATGATGGCTGTGACCGTAGGGCTCGATGCGTTTACTTCGCTGCCGTTCTCGTATCTGCGCTACCGGAAGCGTCCGGTGCGCTTCGCCACTCTCCGGCTCGTGAATATCGGGCTCAATATAGGGCTGAATCTGTTTTTCATCCTGCTTTGCCCTTGGCTTTTGGAGCATGCGCCGGGATGGATAGCATGGTTCTATGACCCGGATTTCGGTATAGGCTACATATTCCTGAGCAACGTTGCCACCTCGGTGCTCAATCTGCTGCTGCTCATTCCCGAGTTGCGGGGATTCCGCTATCGCTTCAACGGCAGGCTGTGGCGCGAGATGATCGTGTACAGTTTCCCGCTTCTGGTGCTGGGCGTGGCCGGTATCATGAACCAGACTATCGACAAGATAATGTTTCCCTACCTTTACCCCACGCGCGACATGGCTATGGCCGAACTTGGTATCTACGGGGCCAACTACAAGATAGCGATAGTGATGGTGATGTTCATACAGGCATTTCGCTTCGCCTACGAGCCGTTTATTTTCGCGCGCGCCCGCGAGCGTGGCGACGACAGGCAGCAGAGCTACAGCGACGCCATGAAATATTTCGTGATATTCGCCATGGTAATATTCCTCGGGGTGATGTTTTATCTCGACATACTCCGTCACTTCATATCGTCGGCATATTTCTCGGGTCTGAAAGTGGTGCCGGTGGTGATGATAGCCGAATTTTTCTTCGGAGTATTCTATAATCTCTCGGTGTGGTACAAGGTCACTGACCAGACACAGTGGGGTACATGGTTCTCCCTCACGGGACTTGCCGTGACCGTAGCGCTCAACCTCGCACTCGTGCCCGTGATGGGCTATATGGGATGCGCGATTGCTGCGGTGTGCTGCTACGGGGTGATGATGGTGGCGAGTTATATTGTGGGGCAGCGTCGCTATCCCATCGAGTATCATATGGGGCGGCTGGCATTTTACTTCTTCCTCGCCCTTGCTTTCTACGGCATCGCTGCCGTGACAGCCATACCTGATCACGAATGGATTACGATGGCTATGCGCACACCTCTGCTGGTGCTGTATATATGGATAGTGTTCCGCCGTGAGGGCATCACGCTCAGGTCGCTGATCAGAGGCTGATGTGGAGTGCGAAGCGTATGCCTCCCTTGCATGCTCCGGGATTGTCGCGGTAGGTGAGACGCCACACGTAGTCGATTCTGAACAGGTTCAGTATGTTGTCAACCCCGAAGGCAGCCTCCATATAGGGAAGCCAGCCGCGCATGCGTTGCACGTGAGCGTCGGCCGGGAATCCGAACAGATCAGGGTGGAGCTCCGGATCGTTGCGGCTGCTCAGATGGCCTAATATGCCGTTGAACATTATCGATTCCCTCAGTTTTAGTTTTTTAAGCAGCGGAATGTAGTTGAAAATCACTCCGTTGGCCCAGTAGGTGATGCCCCATTGCGCGTAAGAGTCGTTGATAAACTCCATGGGGTTTAAGCAAGCGAAGCTCTCGGGCTGGAGCGTGTACGACAGATTGGCGTTGGGTATCATGAGATTGGGAAACGGCACCTTGCTCCACACGTGGCCGCCCTTGATCTTTGCGTCGACAGCTCCGAAGGCCGATAGCCAGAAGCGTTTCTGAAAACTGATTTCGGTGGCATTGTAGTTGAAGCGGTTGCCGAGAAAACCGCGGGGAGCCACAGTGTGGCTTATGGTGTAGACTGGAGCGTCGAAGTTGATGCACTTGCGCGCACCTCCGGGCTGCTGATAAAATTTCTCGCCCGGCGCGTATCGCAGCTCCACAGTGGCCGATGAGATACCGTAGTGGCTGTGATGATGGCCGTAACCGTCTATGAAATCAATGTAGGGAGAAGTTTCCTGACGCTCGTGCTGGAGCTTCAGCATGGTAGAGAAATTGTTGCGGAGTTCAAGGTCGTACTCGAGCGAGGTGACGCGGTGGTAGGTGATGAGGCGGTCGGCCATGCGGCTTATCGAGAGGATGCCGTTGTCGGGACTGGTGAAGAGGTAGTGCTGGCCGAGCTTGTCGACGTCATACAGGTGCGACAGGCGCAGCGAGTGTATGGGAAACTCGCTGCGGTGATATTGCTTGTCGTTAAATGAGTATTCAAGCACACCGTTGTATTTCCACTTGCGGTCCTTGAAGCCGTAGGCACCGTAGCCCTGAGCGAAAAGGCGGCGCAACAGATTGGCGGTAGTCATGCCGCCCGCGCGGAGTCTCACGCCCTCGAGGTCGTTGTAGCTCACGGTCGATAGCACGGGACCGTAGTCGAAACGCGACTTGCTTCCTGTGGATATATATCCACCTATCAGTATCTTTAGAATTTTTTCACCCCAATAATACAGCGGCACCCGGCGCATCTGCATCACCATGGAGTCGACACGCGCTGTGGTGTTTCCGGCCACGCGGTCAAAGTCGGTCCAGAAAGCATCCTCGCGGTTATATACGTCAGTTACACGTATTTCCCTGCCGAGGCGCTCGAAAATCGACTGATCGGGCGCCGGGTCGAAATTGTGACCTGTGTAATCGGTGGTGCGACGCACGTAGATGGAAGGGGTACCCGGCACGAGACGAGCCTCCACCACCATGTCGTCGCGCGTCTTAAGGCGGGTGGAGTCAGGGGCGCGGGTGAAGTCCTGAGTCACATATATGGCGTCGATGAAGTTCAGGTTGATGTCGCGTGGCACGTGGAGGAGCACACGGTTGACGAATCGGGTAGAGTCGTTGATGTCCACGTAGAGTCGTCCGGTGAAGCCTTTGTTGAGGGGATTGCGTGGCACAAACGTAAGTTCAGCGCACCGCAGGGTATCGATCGTGACCGTGTCGGTGAGGTAGAATTTGTAAAAATCCGGGGCGATAGCCGACAGCGGACTGACAAAACGGTTCTGAAGCACGGTGACATCATTGGAATATATATCGATTTCACGCATCACGTCCTCGTAGAACCGCTGCATGCTCTCCTCGTCGAGAAAACCGTCGATACCCGCATTGCGCATACCCCTGACCACTTCTTTCTCACTTTCCGAAGGCGACGTGCGGCGGTAAACGTCTGAAATTTTGTCGCGCTTTATGAGGTTCAGTATCGGCTTGCCGGTGACATCGGAGGTATCCACGTAGTCGCGCGTGAAGGCAAAGCGCCGCTGAGCTCCCGAGGGATTGTCAGGGTCACCTGTCTCATATTCATTGTAGGCCCATGTGATAGCTTCGTGCTTGGTATAATTGTAAT
>JAIDUB010000018.1 GCA_029060405.1 Duncaniella sp.
TAACTGCGGCGACCCGGGTTACGAAGAACTCGGCGGCCTGCGGACGCCGGTACACATTTTGAAATAGCATATTTTGACACAGCATCACTATGCACGCGCGGGAGCGTGTGGAAGCAGTGGAGATCTGCTGATGCGATTGGCGTTGCAATGCTCGCACACGCTCCCGCGCGTGCGGAATATGTAAGTAATTGGTTTCGTGGGGTTTCGGCGCAGCCTCAACCACCATGCCATTATGTATACACCTGCGCTGCAGGTGAAGTCTTCTTATGAGAGTAAAGAATATCCAAGTAATAAATAAGCTCAAATATTTTTCCAACATTGGAGAAAAAGCGTTACCTTTGCATACAAGCCCATGCCGACGGGAAAGAGTTTTCAAGGAGTGGGCATTTTAAATAGATTAAAAAGCGTTTGTCACGCTTTGTTCTTGACTCTCAGAAATCTGGCAGTTTCATTCCGGTCAAAGACATTGCAGCGACAGATGCCGGTGGGTACGTTTATCGACGTACACGTGTGATACGTGTATCTCTCAATAAGTGTATCGGCGTGGGCTTCTGCGTTGCTCGTCCTGACCGGAGGGCTATGCCAGATGCCTTGAGAGTGGGATGAGCAAATGATACGGATTCCCGCGCTTTTTTCGTCTTTAACATAATGGTTGTCAGGGGAATCGACAACAATTAAACGATTCTTTAACCATTAATTCTTTTATTGATGAAAAAATTTATTCTTGCTCTCACAGCTCTAATCATTTCTTCAGGTTGTGCTTTCGCGCAAAAGTATCGCGGATTCTTCGATCTATCTTATTCCTATTCGCTTCCTAAAAGCGGAGAAACTGATTTAGAGGCTTATCAAAGATCTTATTATGGGTTATCTACATCTCATGGTGTACAGATTAAGAAATTTTTCGTCGGTGTCGGATTAGAAGGATTGACTAATTTGTCTGATGGAGTTGATATCCCTGTTTTTGCAGATGTAAGATATGATTTTTTCGGCCGTAAGACTACAAACTTTTTTGTAGGATGTAAATTAGGAGCGTATGTTTATAGTAACGGCCTATATTTTGATTACCCGGGGTATAATGATGGAAAAGCTACCGGCTTATACTTTAAACCTTCCATTGGAGTGAGATTTCGGCTAAGCCCAGTCGTCGGTATTAACCTTGCTTTATTCTACAGTCCGATGAATGTTAAGTTTCCTGAAGCAGTATGGACAAGCGATGGATATTTGGAATATTCTCATAAAACCGTCTTCATTAACCGGTTAGGCTTATCTATCGGACTCGATTTTTAATATTTTGCCATGAAAAAGTTTATTACTTTCCTGTCACTACTATTTCTATGCTGCCTCTCGCTATCGGCAGCCGAAGTTGTAATTGACGGTATTAAATATACTTTACAAAAGGATAATACAGTAAGCTGTAAAGCCGTAAAGAAAGATGCGCTCGTGGATGTCGAGTTGCCGGCATCAGTAAGGCTCAACGGTATTGACTATTACCTCGGAGGAATAGCTGATAACGGATTTGCTGATTGTAAAAATCTCAAATCGATCGTAATTCCCAATACTGTAAAAAAGTTCGGAAAATATGCTTTTGAAAATTGTCCGAATCTCGAATCAGTAGTGATGCCCGACGATGCGGTAGCTACTATTGCTCAAGGTAATTACGGAGTTGGAAATTACGGTATTTTCCGTGGTTGTAAGAAGCTCGCCAATGTGAGCGGACACGGAATTCCCTATCCCAAATATGTGGTTTATGATGCTTTCTACGGATGTGATGACACTCCTTTCTATAAAACAATAGTTGAGGAAGGAAGTACTGAACTGACATCCCGTACATTTCAACCGGAATCATTTTCAACATTTGCCGAATCACGGTTAAAAAGAACTGTTGAAGATTGGCAAATAAGAAAGTCATATGAAACGCAGGCGCAATGGGAAGCTCGTGTTAATGATGAAAGCAGAAACAAGTATATCGAACAAACACTTGCTTCTTTGAAACTCGAGTATTTAAACAAATATACTCCTAAGACACTTAAAGGGAAACTTCAGGAGTATGTGCGTGATTTCGAGTTCTTTCCCATAGAGCTCAATAATCAAGCCGGCACCGTGTATGCCTCAGTCCCGAAAAACGAGCAAACAAAGTTTGCTGAAAACTGGTCAAAAACAACGATTCAGCCCGTTTACGGAATACTGGATGATATGCCTGCTGTATTGTCATGCAAATTCATCACTCCCGACGATAAGGAATATACATCGGCAAGAAGCTATGGCGAAGATGATTTCACTCCATTAGTAATAAATATCACCCCTCTTGCCGCCGTAAAGGAATACGAGAAGACCTTACTGGCCGATAACGGAAAAGTCAATATAAGGAAAGATTTCGTGCCTGATGCAGTAGATATTAACATACCGGTATCTGATGTCGACAATAAAAAGACTTTTGCCGTAATTATTGGTAATGAGCATTATCAGCGTGTAGCACCTGTAGACTTCGCTGCCAACGATGCAAGGATTTTCGAGCAATATTGCGAAAAGACTCTTGGCATCCCCTCAACCAATATCCGCACATATTTCGACGCAACCTACGGTGATATTCGTGCTGCCATGAGAGATATTCGCGACATCGCATCGGCATATAACGGAGATATTCGCGTAATTTTCTATTATGCCGGGCATGGTGTACCCGACGAAAGTAACCGCAACGCATATATTCTCCCCATTGATGCCGAGGGTAACGATCTCGCTTCGTGCTATCCACTCTCCAACCTATATGATGAACTAAGCGCTCTAAACGCAGAGTCGGTCCTTGCACTGATCGACGCCTGCTTCAGCGGTTCGGTTAGAGGTGACGGCATGCTTGCAAGTGCGCGCGGTATTAAGCTGAAACCTCGGTCACTTCAACCGAAAGGAAAGTTGATAGTTTTATCAGCTTGTTTCGGTGACCAGTCGGCATTACCCTATGACGAAAAAGGCCATGGTATCTTTACTTATTACCTGCTTAACAAGCTAAATGATTCCAAAGGAGATATTAATCTCGGCGAATTATCCGATTATCTATCGGAAGAAGTAGCCCGTCAATCGGTAGTTGTCAACCGCAAGCTGCAGACTCCCACGGTAAATTCCTCTCCCGAGCTATCCTCCACTTGGAGAGATATCCGCTTAAAATAATATTTACCCGAATTCTTTATAATGCCATCCGTGCGGTAATGTCTGCATGGATGGCATTTTTAATAATTATATGACGCAATATTTTTTCCTCCTTGGAGAAAAAGCGTTAACTTTGCAGATAAGAAACGGTAGCCCGACGGTTGTGTCGCTCACCGACGCATGAGCGGTGTGAGGAAAGTCCGGGCAACATAGAGCGCCATATTTTCTAACGGGAAGCTGTCGGCGACGGCAGAGTAGCGTGACAGAAAACAACCGCCCGCCACCCTGTCGGGGGCAGGTAAGGGTGAAAAGGTGAGGTAAGAGCTCACCGGGCTTTGCAGTGATGCAGAGTGCCGCACGCCTTATGGGTTGCAAGGCCAAGTATACCGGCATTTAAGGATTGCTCGTCCGCTGCCGGGGGGTAGGCTGCTTAAGTGCACTCCGTGCACTCAGATAAATGACACGACCGCCGGTTCAACCCTCCTCCTGCGGGATGGAAGTGAGCCGACGACAAAACCCGGCTTATAGTCGGACTACCGTTTTTTCATTTTTCACATATTGTATGAACATTCCTCCCCACCATATATTTATCCCCGTAATTATGCCCGATTATCATGGCGCATCGGTAGGGACGCACCGGCGATTGTCGTGAGATCAAAAATACACTCTTGCTCCGCCGGGCGCACCCGAGTGTGCGCCCCTACTGGATTGCTAATCAATTAGATATTCTTATTCCTCGTCGTGGGGGAATAGCTTGTCGGCTTCGTCGAGGTGGAAATCCTTGGCGAGAAGGGCGATGAATTTCGAAATCTGAGCCACGGCATTCTGAGTGTCGGGCGTGATTTCTTTGCTCTGCAGGCGTAGCATGAGCATACCGTAAAGAGCCGTGAAGCAGGTCTCGATCTCATTTACAGCCTTGTCGCCTGCTTTGGCGCGAAGTTCCACGATATATGGGAGCGTCTTGTAAAACTCGGCGGTATAGTCAGCGAAGCGGGGATCCTTGAGCAGAGCAAGGTGGAGATCGGTTAGCTGAATTATCACGTTCTTGTTGAGCTGCAGATGTCCTGATTTCTCCACACCCTCGCGGCGCATCATGTCGATGAGCGACTCGTACCACTCACGCATCTGGCGGCGCTGCTCGTCGGTCAGACCCTCGAAACGGTCGATCACATTTTTCTCTATGCGGTCGATATCAAGACCGTTGGCGCGTATCACATCCTCCACCTGCCACATATAAAGCAGATATTCGGCAATGTTTTCCTTACGTTTCTGCGAAGCAATAATCATAACTGTTTCTTCTTAATTATATCTTTACAACGCGCCACCGCCCGAAAAAGTTAAAATTCACTGGTAAAATGGAACTTTATCTTCGGGAAATCGTTCTGCGCCATCTGAAGCACATAGTTGGAGTCGGCCATAAACACGTCGCGACCGTCGCGGTCAACGGCCATAAACTGATGCTTGCGCTTTTTGAAAGCCGCCAATGCCTCGGCATCGTCGCTCTCGATCCAGCATGCCTTGTAGAGCGAAATGGGTTCCCAACGGCACTGGGCGCCATATTCGTGGAGCAAACGGTACTGTATTACCTCAAACTGCAGCTGACCGACCGTGCCGATAATCTTGCGGCCATTGAACTGATTTACGAAAAGCTGCGCCACACCCTCGTCCATGAGCTGCTGAATGCCCTTCTCGAGCTGCTTTGATTTCATGGGATCAGTGTTCTCGATATACTTGAACATCTCGGGCGAGAAGCTCGGCAGACCCTTGAAATGAATGGTCTCACCGGCGGTGATTGTGTCGCCTATCTTGAAGTTGCCGTTATCGGGAATACCTACGATATCACCGGGGTAGGCCTCGTCGACAATGCTCTTTTTCTGGGCCATGAATGCCGTGGGGGCGGCAAATTTCATGACCTTGCCCGAGCGGACGTGTTTGTAACCGGCGTTGCGCTCGAATTTTCCGGAGCATACTTTCACGAAAGCGATGCAACTGCGGTGGTTGGGGTCCATGTTGGCATGAATCTTGAACACGAATCCCGAGAAATTCTCCTCCTCGGGCTTAATGGTGCGTTCCTCAGCATTGACGGGGCGTGGTGCGGGGGCAATCTCCACGAAGCAGTCAAGGAGCTCCTTGACGCCGAATGTGTTGAGTGCCGAGCCGAAAAACACCGGGGCGACATCACCGGCAAGATAATCATGTACATTAAATTCGGGATAAACGCCTTCGATCAGTTCGAGATCTTCGCGGAGTTTGGCGGCGTCGGTCTCGCCTACGCTCTCGTCGATACGCGGGTCGTCAAGATTGTCTATTTCAACGCGCTCCGATACACGCTGCTTGTTGGGCGTGAACAAATCGAGTGAATGCTCGTAGATATTGTATACGCCCTTGAACTTCGCACCGATATTTATGGGCCATGACAGCGGACGCACCTTGATTTTCAGCTCCTGCTCGAGCTCGTCGAGAATCTCAAACGGATCGCGGCCCTCGCGGTCAAGCTTGTTGACGAAGATTATCACAGGCGTGCGGCGCATACGGCACACTTCCATCAGTTTGCGTGTCTGCTGCTCGACACCTTTTGCCACGTCGACCACGATAATTACGCTGTCTACGGCCGTAAGCGTGCGGTAGGTATCCTCGGCAAAGTCCTGATGGCCGGGTGTATCGAGAATATTGATTTTATAGTCACCGTAGTTGAAACCCATCACCGAGGTAGCCACGGAGATACCGCGCTGCTTTTCAATCTCCATCCAGTCAGAAGTCGCGGTCTTTTTGATTTTATTTGACTTCACTGCTCCGGCTATGTGGATAGCGCCACCGAAAAGGAGAAGCTTTTCGGTGAGAGTGGTTTTACCCGCGTCGGGGTGAGATATGATAGCGAATGTGCGTCGGCGGCTGATTTCTTCGGTGAGGCTCATTATTAAAATATGTATTACGGTTTTTTCGGGTGCAAAGGTACAAAAAGGCTCGCAAACTATCAAAAAATAGCTCGGCAAAGCACCCATGTGAATCGGCGGAAGCGACGGTGATAGCGATAGACAAGATTGAGGCGAATGTGATTGGGGTTTTCTTCAAACACTTTCTCCCGCAATCTTTCCGACTCAGCTTCAGCTCCCTCTACACTATAATCGGCGGCGAGCATGATGCGCCGGCAATCTATCCAATTGACGAGCCGACGTCTGCACGCTTCGCTCGCAGTGCGTCTCATCTCAGCCAGAGCATTCTCCCACTTCCCGGGATTGTCACTGAATCGTGAGCCGGTGATGGAGTCGGACGTAACCTCAACATTTACAGTAGGAGCCCCGGGCACAACTGTAATTACAGGGTTCTGCAAAAGGAGTCTCTGACCTAACTCTATATCATCCCAACCTCTCACGGAAGGATTCCAACGTCCGGCCTTTTCCAACAGAGAGCGGCGCACGACGAATCGAAGCGTGGCAAACTGACCCGTGAATATATTGAAAAACTCCGGCATGTGCTTGTAAAAACAGCCTTCTTTACGTTTACCGTCAGGAAGGGTAATCATAAAACTTTTACCCGCCACGTCAGTTTCAGGATGTGATTCAATCCATCGGGCAAAACTTTCAACATGCTCAGGGAGCATGACATCATCAC
>JAIDUB010000019.1 GCA_029060405.1 Duncaniella sp.
GTCTACGACTACACCGCCCGCCACACCCTCCCCGCCGGCGGTAACATCTTCCGCACGATGGACCCCCTCTCCGAAAAATATCACGGCATCTCCCCCTACGCCTTCTGCGCCGGAGACCCAATCAACTTCACCGACCCGACGGGAAATATTATAGAAGCTATTATAGATGATATCAAATATACATATACTCGTCTTGATGGTGGTGGATACGCCTTTATAGATGCAGATGGTAACCAATATGAAGGTGGCAATTTATTCGGTGACGCTTTGGTAGAAGATTTAGGGACCATACAAAATGGACCTATAGGTCAGTTCGGAATTGACTATCTAATAGATAGTGATAAAACATGCACAATATATGAAGGTGCAGAATCAAAGTGTCAACAGCTACAAAATGGTAATGCAAGGATATATTGGAGTGGTAATGGTAAGAATAATTTTACTGGAATAAATAATAATGAAAAGACCTTTCTTTCTGGTATGGATTTGGCTCATGAATTTGGACATACAATATCCTTTTTTATGGGTATTAATGATGAATCAACGTGGTATGAGTATACTGATTCTGATGGGAATACTAAAAGCATTCCTAAAGATGAAATTTTCGCCTGCTCTTTTGAAAATTTTGTACGATCGGAGAATTCTTATCCAATGAGAACCTATTATTCGGGATACAGCATGACGAGCCCCATAACCGGTAAGACCGATACTTACCCACACCCACAATCCTTCGTGCTAACACCAATTAATATATTGTATAATGCGATATTTAAACTTAAATCTCTATTAAAATGAAGTCAATTATTCTAATCCCAATAATCGCTATTCTTCTATTCAGCTGCAAAATCAGCGATACTAAAACTTTTTCTGAAAGTGTTGCCATAGAAAACAATTTCAGAATTAATGCAAATATATCGGATATTTTGTTTACATTAAAGAATTCCAAATATCAAAACCAGTATTTCCTTTATTTTTCAGATGAAAATCTATTGGATCTGAAATCAAAGGATTTCTCTTACAATGTTAATAATGACACTGTATTTGTAAAGGTCGAAAGTGAATGGTTAAGTGACATAGCCGATGACAACAGAAATAATTTGGTTGTTTGGAATAAAAAAGATTTTATTTACATTAGTAATAAACCCACCAAAGAATTTTTGGATTCGAATAAGATAAAAACAAGGATTCTCAATCTAAAGCACGTCTTTTTTAATCTTGTGGAACAATGGGATACCGTGACGTTACGATCAAAAGAGAATCACTTATTTTGTTCAAATCGTTTTCACTCTAATATATATCGCATAATTTTTAAGCCGCAACAAGTCAAAGTTGACATGTTCAGATTTTGGGATCTAAGTATACCATTTGAAAACGAAAATGGCAAACTTTATATCAATACTAATTATAATATTCTATATGACTTTATGGATGACGTCAATTAGAATAAAGTAAGTCGAAGAAAACTAATATATATATCACAGAATCGTAATATGCAACAAACTTTTGACATAAATAAAGCGATAACGTTCATAGACAATCACAATATTGGCTATCAATATACTAAGAAAGAGCTGAAAGGCTATTATGATTGGTTCATGGCTAATCTTGACAACCATCTCAAGCAATTCAGCGATACAATCAACTCTTTTGATTTCAACATTAACTGGGTGAACGACTTTACGCCTGATTCTCTTATCAGAGTAGCTCATATATTATATACCTACGTTAAAGGCGTATTCATATCTGAGGAAGAATATCAGCGTAGAGTTGAAGCTGCTCATATCGTATTGAAAGAATCAGTAATGCACGTTGAGATGACCCACGATGAACGAGTTCTTACATTCCTACTGTCTGTCTATATTGGAGAAGTGATTATACGCTCATATCCAAATGATAATTTAAAATGGGAGCTCAGTAAATTTACCAAGAGTTTCGCTCACTGCGGTTATATGTTAATACATATAGCACCTTTTATATATTCCGCACCGCTCGATCACGCAAGCTGGTTTATGGTAGATATACTAAAATACAAATACGAAAATGGCGAAGATAAAAAATCTCATTTATATGATTATTTTTGGGGTGTAACCAAGTCATTACGATAAAATATCGTTATTTAAGCCGCATAAACTAATTTAGATGTGCCAAATACTATAAAAATTTAACTTTAAGTTTATCATTTAAGTGCCCCGCCTCATCGCCATACTTTTCACCCTGTTCCCGGTGCTTTTTGCATCGGGCGCGGCGGCGTCGGCGGTTAAATTCGGTGGTGGAATTACCGCCTCCGATGTAGGGACGGTGCTTCGCACCGTTTCCCCGGCGCAGGGCAGAATGGTATTATCATCGCTGCCGTCGGCGCAGATGCTTTCGGCCACGTATTACGATGCCGTGCCGGCTTATCTCGGCGTGATCTGCTCGCGGTCAGATGTTCTTGCCGCTCCCGCGGGACTTGTCACCGCTCAGGTCGACCGTGTGTTAGGCTCGTCGGTACGCTCGCGGGTCTATACCGTCAATTTCTACGACAAGCTCGAGCGCGTGGTGTTCTCGCAGTCGGCCGTCGCCGATAATTCCCTGTTGAAGACTACCACCACCTACGATTTCGCCGGGAATCCGTCGTCGGTGTCAACGACCTCTTACATCGGCAACAATACGTTCACCGACACTTATACCTACGGCTACGACCACCTCAACCGCCCCACCACCATATCGCTCCGCCATGGCGACAAGACTTATCCGCTCATCAGCAATACCTACGACAATCTCGGCCGTCTGCGCTCAAACGGCGCTCCGGGGAAGGCCGCCGCGACATTCGGCTACGACATGCGCTCGGCGCTCTCCTCGATTAATTCTTACCACTTCATTCAGAATATCTATCGCGGAAACGGTAACTCTAAGTTCCTTAGCAAGTCGGGACGCATAACCAAAAATGATATCAGGCTCACAGGCCGACACCTTACATTTGATTATCAGTATGACCTTGCCGGCCGTCTTACCAAAGCTGCAGCCGTGCTTGAAAACACCGGGGTGGATTACACCGAGGAATTTGACTACGACCTTAACACCAACATCATCGGTCTGCGCCGTTACGGGGCGAAAAACGCCACCACGGGCGCGCTGCTCGACGACCTGACCATGACCTACGAGGGCAATCAGCTCCGATATATCACCGACGATGCCACCGATTACCCCTACGAGGCTTCGCTCGACTTCCGCGCAAAGGCGCCGATCGAGTCCACTCCGGGAGCTTCTGTCGCCGCACCGTTCGGTCTTATCGGCGGGCTGAATCCGATAGACACAACCATTACAAAACCGGGATCCGGCACGCTCAAGCCATCACCCGACCCCGTATTCAATTACTCGGCCGATTACGCCTACGATGCCAACGGCAATATGACGCAGGATCGTCACTCGTCGATCACCTCGATCGCCTACAATGTGCTCAATCTGCCGCAGACGGTCACCTATGAGGGAACGTTGGCCAACCGCCCCGTCAGCCAAATGGTCTATGATGCCTCGGGACGGAAGCATATCGTAAGAAACGGCGCGACGGTTCTGAGCAAGTTCCGCGGCGACGAGACGCGCTACATCGGCGACTACATCATGGTCAACGATACCATTGACCGCCTGCAGACGCCTTACGGCTACCTGCGCGACGGCGTGTTCCACTCCTATGTCTTTGACTATCAGGGCAACGTGATGGCCGTAGTCGCAGGCAACGACGTCACGCAGACCAACCTCTATTACGCCGACGGGCTACCAATGAACACATCGACCAACCCCACGGCCAACGCATTCAAATACACCGCCAAAGAACTCTCCCTCTTCCGCGGCCTCCCCGTCTACGACTACACCGCCCGCCACACCCTCCCCCAAATCAACCGCTTCCGCACGATGGACCCATTAGCTGAAAGATTCTATTGGCTTTCTCCTTACAATTTTTGCAATGGGGATCCCGTAAACTATAAGGACACTGATGGCCAAATGTGTATATTTATAAATGGATACGATAGAGGAGATGGTGGTAAATCTGAATATTGGAACGGTTTAGACCATAAAATTATGAATAAAATACAGGATACCAAAGCTAAATATTTTGATGGTTCTCCTGCTAAAGGACGTTGGCATGGCTTAAAAAAAAATATATCAGCCGATCGCCGAGAACGGTTGGGTCGTGAAAAAGCACGGGAAAATGCTGATAACATCTTAAATAATCTAGACTTTGAAAATGGTGAAACAATAAAAATTTTCACTCATAGCATGGGAGCAAAATTCGCTAAAGGATTTGCTGATGAACTTCTTAATATTGCATTAGACAGAAATTTAATCGACGACAAGGAGTCGCAAAACATTATAGAATATGAGGTTGATATGGCTCCATTCCAACCGAAACAACAAGAAGCTGTTGAAGGTGTGAATACGATTGCAATCCATCATGATGGCGATTTGCTTGCCGGGACTAAAGATATCAAAAATTGTATTAACTTAACACATGATAAAGGAGGTTTTTGGGCACATAGTATTAATACTTTTTCTATAAATGAGATATATAGTGCAATCTGCTATTTACTCCTATATAATAGCGTATTAAAATAAAAGCATTTCTAATCAAACTTATTATTATGAATCCTTCAGAATGCGGCAAAATCCTTTGGGAATCCATCTTATTCTCTCTTAAACTATAAAATCCCATCTAAAGGCGTAATATCAGAGCATCGATACGATTATTTTAGTCTCGATGCTTGATTTTTAGTGATATAATTTTGTCATGTCAAAAATCTATCGTAACTTTGTATT
>JAIDUB010000002.1 GCA_029060405.1 Duncaniella sp.
GTATATAATACTTTTTATCTCCTTTATTAGCCACAAAATCAATTTCCCTTTGAATAAACTTCATGTTACCGTCTTTCATTTCCCGACTTTCCACCACGCCTACATCCACAAGGAATCCGAGCATGCGCAGATTATTATAAAGCACATTCTCCATGATATGTGTCGGCTCTTGCTGACGGAAGTTAAGACGCGCATTTCTCAGACCTACATCTATGCAATAATACTTTTTCGTTGACTCAAAGTATCGTCTGCCCTTAACATCATATCTTTCAGCACTTTCAAATAGGTAAGCATTTTCGAGATAAGTAATATATGAAGCGACTGTCTTTGGGTCAATCTTCATCTTCTGAACCGATTCAAGAGTATTGGATATTCTTGTAGGATTAGTCAGAGAGCCGACGGAACTGCATAGCGAAGTTGCCAGACTTGATAACGCAAGCTCGTTTTTGACATTGTTTCTTTCTACCACGTCGTCAAGATATGTTTTATTCCATAGCCTATGTAGATAATTTATTTTCTGCTCGTTGTCCGCATAATGAAGCAAACGTGGCATACCGCCGAAAGTGTAATATTGTTTCCACGCTTCGCGAATATTTTCACATGTCTGAACAAACTCCCTAAACGAGAGCGGATATACTTGTATTTCATCCCCACGACCGCGAAAAATTGTGTTTATATCCTTTGACAAAAAACGCGAGTTACTTCCTGTAACATATACGTCCACATTCTCGCGTCCATTAAGTCCATTCACAAGACGCTCAAAATTTTCAAGTTCCTGTATTTCATCAAGAAATACATAATAATTCTCATCATCATTCTTTATGTGTGAGTATATGTAACCTTTCACCGCACTATAGTCAAGCACGTCAAAATCTAACATATCATCATCTTTGTCGAAATCAACTGTGATTATATTTTCTTCTTTCACATTATTTTCAAGAAGATAATCACGGTACAAATGGCTTAAGAGCCACGATTTCCCACATCGGCGTGGACCGGTGATAATCTTCACCTCGCCATTATCTCTCCTCCGTATAAGTTTTTCGAGATAGATATCTCGCTTAACGTATTGGTTACGCTCCATAGTGTATTCCATTTTTACTGCAAATTTACAGTAAAAATGGAACACACGCAAATTATCTGCTCAAAATATGAGAATCTTAATAATAGAATTTATGCTATCCTATTGTCTGAGTTACAATAATTTAAATAGAATCATCCAACATCTTTTTATGTATTCCGGTCATCCAATTCCATTTTTACTGCAAATTTACAGTAAAAATGGAATTGATACAAATTACTGCATATGCTATAGATAGTAGTTAAGCGGCAACGATTCAGAATACATAACGGATATATTATGTATGCCGGAGGCACATTATTGTCACAAACCTCGTACTTCAGTGCGAGGAAAAGCTACGATTCCCAACTCGCGTCCCGGCGGGACGCATCGTGATGAAAGCAAAAATTCACTCCTATTTTAGCTAACTCACACCTTATACATCTGAACGCGAAGCGTCCTGCCTGGACGCAATTATTGTCGGTCAGCTCTATCCTCGCAATGAAGTACGAGGTTTCTGACAACAATGTGCCTCCGGCACTAATAAATCCGCCAAATCAACCCTCTCCACCGTTTACCACACCCATCTCTCCAATTCCATTTTTACTGCAAATTTACAGTAAAAATGGAATAGCGTTTTAAGCCACCTATCCAGTTTCCGCAGCATAGGTTATGAAACTAAAATGACACTCATTTAGCTTATTATTTTTCGTAGAATAAATTGCTAAAAAAGAGCGTCCATCTCAAATATTTTGCATATCTTTGTCCTCGAAGATGGAAGAGAAATGCCATCTCGAAGAAAAGTGTCAAACTTTCTTTCTCGGTTGAACGAATCGCCAATTCAAAAACAGACTGAGATAGAGTGAGATTAGACGCTCTTTCTGTATTTGTCGCTTCTGTTTAAGCGTCGTTGATCGTCGCATTTCAGCATAGGCAAATCCAGAGGGGCAGTTTATTCTACCCTCATATATCATTCAGTCTGTAGGCTTTGGCGAGCCTGTTCAACCATGATAGAGGCGCGATGAATTCCCCTCTTTTCTTATACCCATACTTAACCGCCGAATTAGGGAGTCAGGAGGCTTTAGTAATTGATAAATGAAATATTTTCTTACCATCTTGTATTGTTTCGCATCATCTTTAATTTCTTTTGGCGGCAGCAACGGAGACATTCCACCATGGGTTAAAGGAGAATTCCCTCCTAAAAGTAATAATAGCTATACTTTTATGATTACGGATGGTAGTGGTAATACAAAAGGTGAAGCGCAGCGTGATGCAGATTTGGTATTAGTATCTAATCTTATGCGTTCAGAAGGCGTTACCATTACTGGAAATCAAATAGAAAAAATACTTGCTAGCAATGATAACAATCACGTGGACGAAAAGCACGAATTAAAATATCAATATGAATTTACATATGGCGACGTTACGATAGCTTTTAGAGCTGTTGACAGATATTTTACTAAAAAAGGTGATCTTATTGAAGTAAAAACTCTTTATGAAGTAGCCAAAAATCCACTGATAGTAAGCTATGATCCAGTCGAGTATACGACGTCTTACGGAGCAAGAGGATTTTGGCGCTCCGCTTTAATCCCTGGATGGGGCCAAATGTACAAAAGACAATATGCTAAAGGCACCTTAATTCTAGTAGCAGAAGCCGCATTAGTAACTTCTGCATTGATATTTGAAAATCAAAGGTCCTCATATATAAATAAGGCTAACTCAACCTTCGATGCTAATGCCATTAAATTCTATCAGAATCATGCCAATTCTTCTAAAAACATCCGTAATGGCATAATTGCTGGAGCTGCTGCCATATATATTTATAATATAGTTGACGCTATTGTTTCAAAAGGGAAAATGAGATATATCAAACGAGCCAGTAAGCATTTTTCTATGATCCCATATAGTTCTTCTGAAATATATGCGGGTGTATATTTTTCATGTTCTTTTTAAAAAAATAATTTCAATGAAACATTATATTTATATAGTTCTAGGGCTAATCTTTATCTTCTTTTTGGGAAATTGTTCCACTGAGGAATACGCCGCTATTGTCGGTAAAATAGAGGGAACCGTAATAAATGACAAAACAAAAGAGCCCGTAGAAAATTGCGAGATAATCTCACAACATTTAGGGGTATCATTTTCAGATTCTCACGGAAAGTTCTCCTTTTCTGATGTAGAGGCAGGGACAATTCAACTTACATATAAATGCAGTGGTTACCAAACTGTTACCCGCGAGTTTACTGTATCAGCAGGAAAGACAGTTCAAGCAAATGTATCGCTTGTCCCTATGGAAGAAGAATCAAAACTGCTACCTAACAATACAATTCTTGACTTCGGAAATAGGGAGGGAGTCATTGATCTTATATTAAAAAACACTTCGAACAGTTCGATTGTCTATTCAATAAAATGTGATGCACAAGAAATTAGCTTTGACCCCCAACGTGGTACTATCATCGGTGGAAACAGTTCTATCATTAAAGTCTCAGTTAATCGAACTGATATAAGCGAAGGTCATTATGAGCGTACTGCAACCATAATTACAGAAGGTTCTACAATTGACTTACAAATAATATTTGATAAAGGTGTTGCGTCTAGACCTACGGTATCTACACTTGCATTAGATCAAAGCGAAGATCAATCTAATACAATTATTGCTAAGGGTGCTATAATTTCCGTAGGAAGTTCAAATATTATTCAGCATGGCTTCTGCTATTCCACCGATTCAGATCCTTCACTAACGAGTAATGAGGGCATTATTAATAGAGGATCAGTTAATGCTGCTACAAATTATTCCGCAACTATTACGAACCTTGAGTATGAAAAGACGTATAATGTTCGGGCTTTTGCCACAAACCAACAAGGAACGAGCTATGGCGATGTTATCTCTATTGTATTGAACCATATAGATAATATTTCTATTGAAACACAAGACGCAACCACAATCACTCCAACATCAGCAAGACTTAATGTCAAAATATCAGGCGGAGTAGTTTCAAACCTTAGTGAAATCGGTTTTTATTATGGCACGACCGCAAAATGTGAAAAGAAAATTGTTGTTGACGCTCGTGACTATCAAACAGCTAGTAATATTAGCGTAGTCATTAATGACTTAAAATCCGATACAGATTATTTCTTCAAGGCATACGGAATTACGTCTTCTGGCGAAAAAATGGGAGAAGTAAAATCGTTTAAAACTTTGAAAGCAGCCACAGATGATACGCAAATTATCTGTGAAACCGGAAATGCTTCAAATATTACCGTAAATTCTGCAATTATTCATGGCTCATTTACTGTTAATGGGGCATTAAAGATTAAAGAATGGGGATTCTATTATGGTTCAAATACGAATCCATCTGTTAAGAATGCTTGTAGAACTTATTCAGCAGGCATTTCTATCACACAAGAAGCAATGTCAGCAAAACTTGAAAAACTAGAAGAGGATAAAGAGTACTATTTCCAAAGCTATGTTATCGATGAATCAGATAATATAATTAAAGGTGCTATAAATTCTTTCCGAACACTTGCCGAAGTAAAATGTGAAACATTGGAAGTTTCTGAAATTTCAACAACTTCTGCTATTCTTAAAGGGATGATCACGAGTGGTGAAATCTCTTCAATTAGTCAGTACGGTTTTTACTATGGAACTACTTCTAATTGCAGTCAAAAATGCTTGGATGTCAAAACTTCATCAGACGGTTCTTCTTTTGAGGCAAAAATATTAAACTTAGAAACGGATAAAGATTATTTCTATAAAGCATTCTGCATCACACCGTCTGGAGAGAAATTTGGAGAGGTCAAATCTTTCCATACTATTAAGGAGAATCCTACCGGATCAGTCTTATGCGTTACTGATGAGGCTTCCGACATTACAACTAATTCAGCCGTAATTCATGGTAATTTTACCGTTTCAGGGGCTCTAAAAGTTAAAGAATGGGGATTTTATTATGGAACAACTGCAAACCCATCTATTAGATCTGTCTGCGAAACTAATAGTAATCCAATAACTATTACAGCAAAAACTATTTCACAGAAAATTCTTAAGCTTTCTGAAAGTACAACATATTATTATCAAACTTACGCCATTGATGAATTAAATAATGTTTTCAGAGGGCCGGTTGTGTCTTTCACCACACTCCGAACACCTACAATAGTCATCGATTATTTAACTGTTTCTAACTCAATGGGCTTAACGGGAAAAGCTACATTGTATCCAGAAGGTAACACTGTTCTGGAAGCCGGATTTTTATATAGAACCGATGGTTATGATATCAGTTTAACTTCCAATTATAATGGTAAAACTGTTAATGTTCCATGTGAAATTGTCAATAACACAATAACACTTAATACCGAATCAATTGGAGGATATCTAGGTGGTGGATACGTAAGAGCATATATGTTACTAGTAGATGGCACAATAATTTATAACGGATCCAAAATTTATGTTGCTGCAGATTTACCTTATCCTAGGCCATGATAAAATTAAAAATTGGTTTCGTGAATAACAATTCAAACAGTTGTAACATTTTGTACTTTTAGCGATAACAATCTTATAGTTAATAATTTGTTGTTAATCACACAACTTTAGGGACTTTGCGTATAAACGGGAAGTCCCTCTTTTTAATGCATATTCTCAAATTACGAGTCCAATAATTAGATAGTATCAGTATTATTTTTATATCTCTTCAGAGAATATTATTTACAACAATATTTTCCTTCTTCGTCATAGGAGTTTACCGGTAATTTTATTATCTTTGCACCATAAATACCTATAAATCTTAACCATTCTCCAAATGAAGAAAGCTTCTTTAGCTCTGCTGGCGGCGGTGATGACGGCGCCGGGAGCATTTGCCGACTCCGTCACCGCGACTTGGGAACTCAGCAATCCTGACAATCTGCAGGCTGTGGCGGTGGACGGTGACGCATCGGCTACATCACTCGTTACAACGTCGTTCACCCGCGGTGATAAAATCAGCGAAGTGCGCGCACTGACTAAATCGGGCGCCGATACCGGTTTTGAGGCCGTGGACTATTCACCTGCTTTCGCGGCCTTGAAACCCGCAACGAAGGTATCGGCTAAGACCGCCGGCCACTGCATTACCATGACCGTGACTCCCGCTGCCGGCCATAAGTTCAAACCCACCGCAGTGTCGTTTGACGCGGTGAAGATAGGTACCGACGGTGGTTCGGTCGACGTGTACTATACGCTCGGTTCAAATTCCGACGTGGCTGTAGCCACCGGCCTCTCCCCTCTCCGCAATAAAATCGCAGCTTCCAACTCCACCGGCTACACTCACTATGATTACAGTTTCGCCGACGTGATCGCCGACGGCCAGCCTTTCAGCATCTCGCTCTACATCATGGGCATCAATGGGGCTGACAACAGTTCGGCCAAGGAGATAGGCTTCCGCAACGTCACCATAAAGGGTGCCGTTGATGAGGAAGTCTACGACGTGAAGCAGTTTGTCACAGCTTTCACCTGCAAGGGTGCCGAAGTACAAGGCAAACCATCGACCATCAACCTTCTGCCCCTCGTTGCCAACCTGAAAAACGGCGAGGTAGCGGCTTACAAGACCAAACTTTTCGGCGAGCCTGATGATTTCAACGTCTCTACTGCCGAAGGCTATACTCACGAGCTGCGCTACGAAGGCCGAAAGGCTACCGTCACGATACTGCGCGGTAATGCCGAGGTGATGAATTTCGGCGTGCGCTTCACCGTGACCAACCGCGGCCCGAAGCCCGAGGCCAAGCCTCTCAACCGCGGCCTGATGTCGCTCAGCCTTTCAGGCGCACAGATGGGCACCGGCAATCTCGTGTCGTGGCGTCACCGCGAGGCCGACGGCTACGGAGTGAAATATCGCCTGTATCGCGGCTCTTCGGCCGATGTTCAGGATGTGCTTCTCAACGACGGCCTCTATATCGTAGACCGCACCAACTTCAATGACCTCGGAGGCTCGGCCGACGACTATTACCGACTCGAGACCTACGACGCCACCGGCCGACTGCTCGAAACCGAAGTGAGCCGTAAGACATGGGAAAATCAGGTGTTCCGCATCCCCACCCAGCGTCCCGCTGACCGCGCCGGAGCTTCCTATACTCCCAACGATGCAAGCTACTGCGACATGGATGGTGACGGCGAATATGAACTCATATTGAAATGGTCGCCCTCCAATGAAAAAGACGCCGCAAGTACCGGCGCGACCGCTCCCGCTTATTTCGACTGCTATAAGCTCGACGGCACACTGCTGTGGCGCATCGATGCCGGCCCCAACTTCTTCACCAGCGCCCACACCATGCAATTTATCGCATGGGACTTCGACGGTGACGGCTACGGGGAATTCATGATGAAAACCGCTCCCGGCACCATCGACGGCGAAGGCAACTATGTACTTCTCGGCGATGACGATCCCGAAGAAAATCTTCTCAGCAGCCGCGGCAAGCAGGACCACGGCTCGGAATACATCACCGTGTTTGACGGCCTGACCGGAGGCGAACTCGCCACCATCCCCTACCACACTGACTATGCCGCCGGCAAGAGCTACTGGGGCGACAGCAATCAGAACCGCTCGGAGCGCTATCTCGCAGCCCTCGCCTATCTCGACGGCCCCGATGCCAACCCGAGTCCCATTTTCGCCCGCGGATATTATTCGGGTGCATTCGTGGGAGCTTATGACTGGGACGGCACCACTCTCAAGGAGCGCTGGGTGAGCCGCAACACCGAGAGCGGCAAAGGTCTGTGGGGCGAAGGCGCCCACTGGATTTCCGTAGGTGACTGCGACGGCGACGGCAAGCAGGAAATCGTCTACGGCTCCGCTGCCCTCGACCACGACGGCAGCCTGCTCTACCGCACCGGCCTGAAACACGGCGACGCCCTCCACCTCGGCGACTTCCTCCCCGACCGTCCCGGCCTTGAAGTTTTCATGGTACATGAGGACAGCCCCTATGGCTGCGACCTTCGCGACGCCGCTACCGGTCAGCTCATATATCATCAGACCGCTTCGGGCGATACCGGACGCGGTGTGATAGGTCACTTCGACTCATCGAAGAGCGCTTCACAATATTCCCACAGCTCCGATCCCGGTCTGCACGACTGTCTTACCGGCGAGCGCTATACCGACGGCTGGAACCCCGGCGGAGGCGGTTCGATGAACAACCGCATCTACTGGGACGGCGACCTCTACGACGAGCACTATGACAAGAGCTGTCTTGCCAAGTGGAATCCCGAGGCCGGCGGCTTCTGGCGTCTGCAGGTCAACAAGACCAACTACACAATAGGCAAGCTCAACAACAGCTCCAAGTACAATCCCTGCGTGCTCGGCGACCTGCTGGGCGACTGGCGTGAGGAATTGGTGCTTTGGGATGAAAATACTTTCGAGCTCCTCATCAACGCTACCAGCCACACCTCCGACTACCGCATTCCTCACTTGATGGACGACCTCAACTATCGCGTGCAGGTCGTGAATCAGAACTGCTGCTACAACCAGCCCCCTCACCTGTCGTTTGACCCAGCGGTGGTCTATGCCGAGAATCCCAACGTAGCTTCGCAGGAAGACAAGATGTCAGGCATCGAAAACATCTCTGTCGACAGCAACGACGATGCAAATGAAGCAATCTACAATCTTCAGGGCATACGCGTTGACCGCATCACCGTGCCCGGCATCTACATACGTGGCGGCAAGAAAATCCGAGTTAATTAACGATTAACGATTAAGGATTCACGATGGCTAAAACCACAAGCACCCGTAGACAAAATAATCATTAATCATTAATTATTAATCAAAAGAGTAGTGGACTACACCAAATTAAAGTTTACGCCTGAAAATATCACAAGTCTCGATCAGGACGATGTATTTGTATTCGGAAGCAACCTGATGGGTCTCCATAACGGTGGCGCAGCCCGCGTGGCTCTTGAAAAATTCGGCGCCGAAATTGGCAACGGCGACGGCCCGCAGGGACAGTCATATGCCATTCCCACAATGCAGGGCGGAGTGGAGACTATAAAACCTTATGTTGACAAATTCATAGAC
>JAIDUB010000020.1 GCA_029060405.1 Duncaniella sp.
AAGAGAAAAAGCACCCTCATCGACATGACCGCGATGAGTGACGTGACTGTGCTCTTGCTTACTTTCTTCATGTTGACTTCAACCTTCCTTCAGAAGGAGCCCGTCACCGTGCTCACTCCTTCGTCAGTGTCGGAGCAGAAGGTGCCCACCTCCAACGTGGTATCGGTGCTCGTTTCACCCCAAGGCAAGGTATTCCTGTCAGTACTCGGTGAGGCTGACCCCAATGTAGCCGGTGGCGATTGGGGTACCGAACCGATCCGCAAGCAGATCCTCATGAATGCTGTTCAGCTCTACAATGAGCAGCACCCCAGTAACAAGATACAGTTGACTGAAGATCAGGTACAGGCATTTACCAAAATCAATATGTTTGGTATGCCTTTCCAGGCACTCCCCGCGTTCCTTTCGATGTCGCAGACCGATCAGGACAAATTCCTTTCCGACATGAACAACCCCGCATCGGGTATTCCTGTCAACGACAACAAGGATATGAATCATCTCAATGATTTCCAGATCTGGATGCGCGCCATCTACAATTCCGGAAACGACAACCTTCAGAGCGTGATGAAGAAAGGCGAAGGTATCGCTGTCAAAGCCGACAAGGATACCCCCTACAGCACTATCCACGATGTGCTCGACAATCTTCAGACTATGAAGATGAACCGCTTCTCCATCATGACCGCTTTAAAAACTGAGAACGACTAATCATGGCACAGATAGAACAATCAGACAAGGGTGGCAAGAAGAAAAAAGGCGCCCAGAAAAAAATGTCGATCCATGTGGACTTCACCCCCATGGTGGACATGAACATGCTTCTGATTACATTCTTCATGCTTTGTACTACCATGATCAAGTCTCAGACCCTCACCATTGCCCTCCCCTCCAATGACAAGGTCGAAACTTCCCAGCAGAACAAAGCTAAGGAATCTGAAGCAATCACTATGATCCTCACCACCGAGCGTAATGCCGAAGGTCAGGTGCGTACCGATGAAAGCGGTAATCCCAAGAATATCGTTTACTACTACGAAGGTACTCCCCAGATCACTGACGAAGACGGCGACGGCCTTATCGATAACAGCAATCTTAAGGTTGAGCACTTCGTAGGCAACGACGGTAAGATCCAGCAAGGTATCCGCAAGATCCTCCATGACCGCAACACCGAGGTTCTCAAGCGCATCGAGCTTCTCAAAGCCGACTGGCGTGAGAGAAAATTCTCTCCCGTAGCTGCTATCAACGACTCCATCTATCAGGCCAAGGCCCGCGAGATCCGCAACGACTCCACGCTCACCCGTCCCGTTGTGATCATCAAGGCTACCCCCGAAGCCTCATGGGAATCGCTTATCAGCGCCCTCGATGAGATGCAGATCAACCAGATCGCACGCTATCAGATTGATAACATCAATCAGGTAGACTCAGTGATGATCCTTGATTACATCGCTAAACACGGCAAACCCTGAGAATTTGATGACAGATATATATTAACCTGAAAAATCGCAATCATTATGGCAAAAGATGTAGATCTTTCATCAAAAGAATGGATTGAACTTGTCTTTGACGGCAAGAACAAAGAATATGGCGCATATGAGCTCCGCAAGGACTCGGTAAGCCGCCACAACAAGGCGATGCTCGTTATCGTTATCGTGCTTATCGCCGTAGCTCTCCTCGGCTTCCTCGCCAATACCGTGCTCGAGAAAGCTGAAGAAGGCCCCGGTGACCAGACCGAACAGGCTCTCGCCGAATTTGTGACCGAAGAAGCTCCCGAGGAAGAACCCGAAGAGGAACTCCAGCGCGTAGAAGAACAGCTTCCCGAAGCGCTCCCCGAAGAAATCCTCAACACCACCAAGATGACCGAGCTCGCTATCGTGCCCGACGAACAGGTGACCGAGGAAATCAAGTCGCAGGATGATATGAAGGAAACTGAGACCGCTATCGGTAATACCGACTTCGATCAGGGTACTGACGATATCAACGTTGTACGTCAGCACACAACCGAAGTAATCGTTGAAGAAAAGAAACCCGAACCTGTCGACGACAACAAGGTATTTGAGGTCGTAGAGCAGAAGCCCCAGTTCCCCGGTGGTGACGCAGCCCTTCTCAAGTACATCAGCGACAACATCCGCTACCCGGCCGCAGCTCAGGAAAACGGCATTCAGGGTCGCGTGGTAGTACGCTTCGTTGTTACCAAGTCAGGAAAGGTAGGTGACGTACAGGTAATGCGTTCAAAGGATCCCGACCTCGACCGTGAGGCAGTGCGCGTGGTTAAGACACTCCCCGCATTCGTTCCCGGTAAGATGAACGGTCACTCCGTTAACGTATGGTACACCCTCCCCGTTACCTTCAAGCTTCAGGGCGTATAATCCGCAACACCTTCCACACTACAGGCGCTGACCGCAAGATCAGCGCCTGTAATATTTTTACTCTCACCCGCAGACAAAACGATTCCCGTACATGCAGGATTTTAACCATAAATGTAATTTCATCTTTGCTGTAATTCTCCTCATGTTTTCGCCGCGGATGCGATTAATCGCGTCACTACCTTCTTAGCCATGGCGTACGGTAGGGGATGGCGCTGCGAAATGGGGGTTTAAGCTGCATCGCGGGATTTTCAAGATTAGAGGTGATATAATTTTGGGGCGAATTATCCGTTATAGAATTGTATGCGAATACTCCTGCTTACCATATTATCTTTATTAGCTACCGCTGTTTCATCGGCTGCGCCGAGCATCAAGATTCACGGAAAAATCACCGATGCCGACAATAATCCGGTGGAATTCGCCACCGTGCGTATAGGCGGTACCGCTCTGGGTACCACTTCGGGACTTGAGGGTGAATACTCACTGACGTGCCCGGCCAACGATACAATCGTGGTGCACTTCTCGTGTATAGGCTACCGCGACGCCAAGTCGACCCTCATAGATCCGCAAGCAGATGTAACCCTCAACATGCGCATGCAGATGGACACTGAGATGCTCGCTGAGGTGGAGGTGACCGAACTGCGCAAGCAGACGGGGTCGGTGGCGATGATCGACAAGGAGCAACTGAAACTGTCGCCCGACGTGACGGGAGGATCAGTGGAATCACTGCTCACTACCATGGCGGGAGTATCGTCGAGCAACGAAATGTCGTCGCAATACTCGGTACGCGGCGGTTCTTACGATGAAAATTCAGTATATATCAACGGCATAGAAGTTTACCGTCCGCAGCTCATTTCATCGGGGCAACAGGAGGGCTTGTCGATAATCAATCCTGACCTCGTGGGAGCAATAGGCTTCTCGACGGGCGGATTCACAGCGCAGTACGGCGACAAAATGTCGAGCGTGCTCGACATCACCTATCGCCAGCCCGAAGCATTTGAAGGCTCGGCAGCCGTGAGCCTCATGGGCGCGTCGCTTGCTTTGGGGCAGAATTCGGGCCGCTTTTCACAGCTTCACGGCATACGCTACAAGCAAAATTCGTCGCTGCTGTCGTCGATGGACACGAAAGGTGAGTATGATCCTACGTTTTTCGACTATCAGACATCGCTCAACCTGCGGATCAGCAAGAAATTCAGCGTGTCGTTCTTGGGCAACATAGCCATAAACAACTACAAATTCACCCCAGTAAACCGCACCACGACATTCGGCACGTCGACCGACGCAAAGAAATTCACCGTGTATTTCGACGGTCATGAGAAAGACCGCTTCGAGACATTTTTCGGCGCTCTGTCGCTCGACTACCGTCCGTCGCGCTCCACCGAGCTGAAACTGCTCGGTTCAGGCTATCTCACCAACGAGCTGGTGGCCTACGATATATCGGGCGAATACTGGCTTGATCAGGCCGGCACGTCGGACGTAGGCGGAGAACTCGGTGTAGGCCGCTACCACGAGCATGCCCGCAACCGACTCAAAGCATCGGTAATGGCGCTTGCACTCCACGGCTCGACCGCCATAAACAAGCAGCACACCCTGAGCTACGGCGCCAACATCCAGCACGAAAAAATTCTTGACCGCTCCCGCGAATGGGAGCTGCGCGACTCGGCGGGATTTTCGCTTCCGTCGACCGGCGAGGCCGTGAAGGTGATATACAATCTTGCATCGAACCACGACGTAAGCTCCACCCGCATGAGCCTTTTCGCTCAGGACGCGTGGCGCATATCAACCTCGGCCGGCTTTCTTACACTCAACGCCGGACTGAGAGCAAGCTACTGGTCATTCAACAAGGAATTTCTGCTGAGTCCGCGCGTCAATGTGGGATTCGTGCCCGAAAATCTCCACAACTGGGCATTCCGCTTTGCCACGGGGCTTTACTACCAGTCGCCATTTTACAAAGAATACCGCATGCCGGTGGAGGATGCCGACGGCAACCGCACCATAGTGCTCAACACCAATATCAAGTCGCAGCGGAGCTTCCACCTGATAGGGGGCGCCGACTATACGTTCCGCGCCATGAACCGACCGTTCAAGCTATCGGCCGAGGTGTATTACAAAGCCCTCTCGGATCTCGTGCCTTATGAAATAGACAATCTGAAGATCGTGTACTCGGGACTTAATGAATCAAGCGGTTTCACGGCGGGTATCGACATGAAGCTGTTCGGACAGTTCGTGCCCGGCTCCGACTCATGGATAAGCCTCTCGCTTATGAAAACGAGCGAGAATATCCACGGAGTCAAAGTGCCCCGTCCAACTGACCGCCGCTACAGTCTCGGAATATTTTTCACCGACTATTTCCCGAAATTTCCCAAGCTCAAATTCTCGCTGCGCGGCATCCTGTCGGACGGACTGCCCACCACATCGCCCCGCTCCACCCGCGACAAGGGCTATTTCCGCACACCGGCCTACCGCCGACTTGATGCCGGACTATCGTATGCCCTTCTGTCGCCCCTCAAAGACGGACAGCAACGCAGCGGCGCCATGCGCCATATCAAGAGCATATGGCTGGGACTCGACGTGTTCAATCTGCTCGATATAGCCAACGTAAGCTCATATTACTGGGTGACTGACGTGAACGACATACAATATGCCGTGCCCAACTACCTTACGCGCCGGCAATTCAACGTGCGACTTTCGATAGATTTCTGAGCGAAAAGATTGACAGGCGACGGAAATTCACTACCTTTGCGGAAAAGTAACCGATAAACCAAATGCCCAAAGTTTCAGAACGCGGCACCATAATGCCCGCCTCCCCTATACGCCGGCTCGCCCCGCTGGCAGCCAAAGCGCGCGAGGAAGGCGTAAAAGTATACCATCTCAATATAGGCCAGCCCGACGTGCCTACCCCTCAGTGCGGACTCGACGCGCTGAAGAATATCGACCGCAAGGTGCTCGAATACAGCCCTTCGGCCGGCCTTGACTCGCTCAGGAGAAAACTAAAGGAATATTACAGCAAATACCGTATAGATGTGGATGTCGACGACATCATCGTGACGAGCGGTGGCTCGGAAGCGGTGCTGTTTGCATTCATGGCCTGTCTTGATCCCGGCGACGAAATCATAGTGCCCGAACCGGCCTACGCCAACTATATGGCATTCGCCATATCGGCCGGAGCAAAAATCGTGACCATCCCGTCGAGCATCGACGAAGGTTTCGCCCTCCCCAACGTGGAGGAATTCGAGAAACTCATCACCCCGCGCACCAAGGGCATCCTCATATGCAATCCCAACAATCCCACGGGCTATCTCTACACCATGAAGGAGATGCTGCGAATACGCGACCTCGTGAAGAAGCATGACCTGTTTCTGTTCAGCGACGAGGTATACCGCGAATTCTGCTACACGGGCGCGCCCTATATCTCGGCATTTCACCTGCCTGACATAGAGGAACAGGTGGTGCTCATCGACTCGGTATCGAAGCGCTACAACGAGTGCGGTATACGCGTGGGCGCCCTCATCACCAAGCATCCCGAGCTGAAAAAGAATATAATGAAATTCTGTCAGGCACGCCTGAGTCCCCCGCTACTGGGTCAGATAGTGGCGGAAGCTTCGATAGACACGCCCGCCGAATACATGCTGGAAACATACAACGAGTATGTGGAGCGTCGCAAATTCCTCATAGACCGCCTCAACAAGATTCCGGGCTGCTACTCCCCGATTCCTATGGGAGCATTTTACACGGTGGTGCGACTGCCGGTAGATGATGCCGACAAGTTCTGCCGCTGGTGCCTCGAAGAGTTCCGGTATGAGGGACAGACCATATTCATGGCACCTGCCACAGGATTCTACACCACTCCCGGCATGGGACGGGATGAAGTGCGACTCGCCTACGTGCTCAACACCGAAGAGCTGAGCCGCGCGATAGAAGTGCTCGACCACGCCCTGCGCGAGTATCCCGGCCGCACCGTTAACCGATAAAACACAAACCAAGATGGAGACTCCGAAATTTAACGAAATAGCGACGATGTCGTTCAGCGAGTGCCTGAACGAGCTCGAGGGTATAGTGAAGATGATGGAAAGCGACAAGTGTGACATAGACCTGCTCGCCGCCTACACCACGCGCGCCACACAGCTGCTCGAAACGTGTCGCGCGAAACTCACGACCACCGACCGCGAACTGCAAAAAATTCTCTCGCGCACCGACGGAAATTCTTAAAATTTCCATCACCCTTAACAACACTGTAACCAACCGACCTGTTACGGGCGCTGTAACAACTACAGCGCCCGTTATTTTATTAATTACAAGGCACTTACGCCATAACAAAAGAACATTTTTATCGTTACAAAATTGTAACAGCAATAGTTTTGTAACATTTCTGCAACAATATTTTTAAACCTGTAAAGCATTGTTTAGCAAGGTTTTGCAGAAAATGCGTGAACAATCTTAAAATGTTAAAAGGATTTTAACATTAAATAATTTCATATCGTGGCGAGAGGCAGTAATTTTGAATTGTTCAAACGAACAAAACTTCTAACAACGACCACCTAAAAACTTACTATTATGGCAACGACACTGTTTCAAAACAACCTCATGAATCTCCAGAGCAACCTCCTCAACTTCGCGATGATGCTCACCCAGAACCGTGACAATGCCTACGATCTCCTTCAGGATACCACTCTCAAGGCTCTCGATAATGAAGATAAATATGCCGAAAACACTAACTTCAAAGGTTGGGTCTTCACCATCATGCGCAATATCTTCATCAACAACTACCGCAAGGCATCGCGCGCCGCTACAGTAGTTGACCAGACCGAAGACCTCTACCACCTCAACCTCTGTCAGGATTCGGGCTTCGAGACACCCGAAGGCTCTTACGGAGCAGGTGAAATCACCGCTGCCATCAACGCCATGAGCGATGAATACCGCATCCCGTTCTCGATGCACGTGGCCGGTTACAAATACAACGAAATCGCCGATAAGATGAATCTCCCCCTCGGCACTATCAAGAGCCGCATCTTCTTCGCCCGCAAGCGTCTGCAGGAGCGTTTCGCCGATTACGCACAATAATCCACGAATTGGTTAAATAAGTGTTATAATAAAAAATTTCAGCACCGGAGCCGGAGACAATCGTTTCCGGCTCCGGTGTGTTTACCGCAATAGCCCTCGCACGAAGTGCGAGGGCACTGACGGACACTTGCTACCGGCACGAGTGATATCATGCCGGGATTATTCTGGCATGAATTCGTAGCGGTGGACCCTGAGCAGTTTTCCGTCAGATGAATACTCGGGCTTCATGGCGCGCAGTTTCTGATCATTAAGGAACACGATGGAAGCGCCGAAGTATTGGTTTTCCATCGGATAAAGGAAGCATGATATATAGAGCATGTTGGCAAGCTCGTTATCGCCGGTCTTCCATCCGGGGAAATCTTGGGTAGCGTTAGTGCTCAAGGAATAGATATAATGCAATATATTACCGCCGGTATCGGCAGGTCCCGGCACTTTCTGACCGAATATTTTCAACGGAGAAATCGATGGCGAATATCTGCGGGGCTCAACTTTGGTCTCACTATACTTCGTGCGTCCCGAGAACTCTACCCAGTCAAGATTTTCCTCCACGCTGTATTCGGAGAGATACCATTTCCTGTAAAGAGCGTCGGGCTTGCTTACGGGAGATTCAAACCGCTGCCAGTCCACACTATTTTCGTAAGTAATTACCGAGGGCTTGCCATCGCGGTAGCCATTGCCGCTGATGGTATATGTCACGTTATACCGGGTGTTTTTATTATCGGTAGTCTCGGCAGGATTTTCATCCATGTCACACACGATACGATACACGGTAAATCCGCCGCCGTCTTTCTTATCAGACTTAAGGAGAGAGATGCGATAACCCTGCGGTGCCTCACACTGAAGCTGATAGTCAGTAACATCAGAATGAATCTCGGCAAGCGTGACGCCTTCATATCCTATTGCCGACCAAAAATTACCTTTGACGAAAGTATAGGTCAGCGAGTTGTCATGGACGGGCTTGCTGTCGTCAGGGTTCACGATGTCGGGCTCGTCGGAGTGATTATCATTCCCGCAGCTGCAAAATGCGATACAAGACATGGCTACGCATGCCATAAGTGTTTTTCTAAAGAGCTTTTTCATATGGATAAATATTGGTTATGCTAAAGTAATAATTTTCAGGATTACCGGCGCCCTTTGGAGGGATAAAGGCGGCGCAGCAGGTCGGGACGGTGCATACGGTCGAGCGAGCGGGTGATGTCGACCCTATAGGCGCGGTCCCACCAGAAGAAGTATTTTCGCTGGGCCAGCTTTTCAGCAGGCGTGGTGGCGGTGAATACTTTTTCACCCGTGTAGGGGTTGTAGCCCGAGTAATATATCTCGGTGGAGAGGGTCATGGGAGTGGGTGTAAAGTCCTGCACCTGCTCAAGCTGAAGCCCCATATCCTTGGTCTCAACGGCGAGTTCGGCCATGTCGACCTCCCTACAGCCGGGATGGGAGGAGATGAAGTAAGGGATGAGCTGCTGGCGCATGCCGGCGCGGCGGTTGACATCGGCGAAAAGAGATGCGAATTTATGATAGAGATCAAACGACGGCTTACGCATCAATTCGAGCACACGGTCAGAGGTATGCTCGGGCGCCACTTTCAGGCGTCCTGACACGTGGCGGGTGATGAGCTGCTCATTGTAGATACGGTTGCGGCGGTCAACGTCGGGGTCACCGGTGTGGTGCATGGAAAGGTCGTAGCGCACGCCCGATCCTACAAACGATTTCTTTATACCGGGTATCTCATCGACACGGCGGTAAAGGTCGGTGAGAGGGCCGTGGTCAGTGTTGAGATTGGGGCACACGGCGGGGTGGAGACATGACGGGCGGCGGCAACGGCGGCACGCTTCAAGATTTTTACCGTGCATGCCGTACATGTTGGCCGACGGGCCGCCGAGATCGGATATGTAACCCTTGAAGTCGGGCATACGGGTGACGGCACGCGCCTCGCGGAGAATCGATTCGACCGAACGCGACGATATGAATTTTCCCTGATGAGCCGAGATGGTACAGAAGGCGCAACCTCCGAAACAGCCGCGGTGCATGGTGATGGAGTGGCGTATCATCTCGTAGGCCGGGATACGCTTACCCGCATAACGCGGGTGAGGCAGGCGGGTATAGGGAAGGTCGTAGGACGCATCGAGCTGCCCGGTGGTGAGCGGCGGGAGCATGGGATTGACCTTGACGGCGGTATCGCCGTGGCGCTGCCATATCACGCGCCCTTCCATGGAATTGCTCTCGGTCTCGATAATCTTGAAATTGGCCGACTGACGGCGCTTGTCGCGCAGGCACTCATCGTAGGAAGCAAGAATCACGTTGCGGTCATCGTCGGCCGCGGGAATCTCGGTGACAGGACGGCGCACAACCGTCTGAGGCAGGTCAATGATATCACCTATCTTCTCACCGGCTTCAAGGCGACGGGCTATTTCAACGTCGATACCCTCACCCATGCCGTAGACAATCATATCGGCCTTGCAGTCCATGAGTATCGACGGGCGCAGACGATCCTGCCAATAATCATAGTGGCTGTTGCGACGCATCGACGCCTCGATGCCTCCGGTGATAACGGGGGTATCGGGAAAAAGATCGCGCAGGATATCGGAATAGACTATCGTGGGATAGTCGGGACGGGCGCCATGACGGGCACCGGGCGTGTAGGCATCATCGCTGCGCAGGCGGCGTGCGGCGGTATAGTGATTGACCATAGAGTCCATAGCGCCTGCCGATACGCCGAAAAACAACCGCGGAGCCCCGAATTTACGGAAGTCGCGGAGGTCGTCCTGCCAGTTGGGCTGCGGTACTATCGCCACATTGTAGCCGGCAGCCTGAAGAGTGCGCCCTACCACAGCCGCTCCAAAAGAAGGATGGTCGACATAGGCATCGCCGGAGAACAGGACTACATCGACATGATCCCAGCCGAGAGCTTTCATCTCTTTGACCGATGTAGGCAGAAAGTCAGCAGAATTTTTCATCGCAGGACTGAATAGTTAAAGATGGTTAAATTCGACAAATCGATGTAACGAAAAGCGCAGCCGCGCGTCAAATATAATAGAAATATCTAATTGAATTGGACAAGAGAATTATATGTGCGGGCGGTATCTGAGAAGACACCGCCCGATTGATTTTACAAGGCCGGGAGCTCAAGCACCTCCTGAAGGATAGCAACGGCAGTCTCCACAGAAGGCACGTCGTCGATACTGAACGAATTGCGCCCGTTACGCTCGCGCAGCTTGCAGCGGAGGGCATTGCGCTGAAGATAGTTGAGTATACGGCCGAAGGCGGGCGACTGATAATAGGCGGCATTGGTCTGATCGACGAAATAGAGATACATCATGCCCTGCTTGAGCGATACTTTCTCGATACCGAGACGGCGTGCAAGCGCCCTGAGCCGGGGTATACGCATAAGTTCGAGGGTCACGGCCGGAATCTCACCGAAACGGTCGACGAGTTTCGAGGCGAAAGCCTTCAGATCAAGCTCGCGCTCGATGCCGTCGAGTTCCTGATACAGAGCTATACGCTCGCTCTCGGTGGGGACATAGTCGGCCGGCAGCAGCAATTCCATATCGCTTTCAATCACACAGTCGGCCACGTACTCGGTCTCCTGCTGAGCATCGGTCTCGACATCGGCGAATTCCTCGGTGCGCAGTTCCGTCACAGCCTCGCGCAGAATCTTCTGATAGGTCTCGTAACCGAGGTCGGCGATAAAGCCGCTCTGCTCAGCGCCGAGCAGATTACCCGCACCACGGATATCGAGATCCTGCATCGCTATATGGATGCCGCTGCCGAGCTCTGAAAAACTCTCTATTGCCTGCAGGCGTCGGTGAGCCACAGGCGAGAGCGGGATATGGGGCGGCACAAGCAGGTAGCAGAATGCCTTACGGGCGCTGCGCCCCACGCGACCGCGGAGCTGGTGGAGCTCGCTGAGCCCGAAGTTCTGGGCATTGTTGACTATTATGGTATTGACATTGGGCATGTCGATACCGCTCTCGAGGATGGTGGTTGCGATGAGCACGTCGTAGTCGTGGTTGGCAAAGTCAAGTATCGTCTTTTCGAGCGCTTCGGGAGGCATCTGGCCGTGGGCTATCACCACACGCGCGTCGGGGACGAGACGGCGCACCCGGGATTCGAGTTCGTGAAGGCCCTCGATGCGGTTGTTGATCATGAATACCTGACCGTTGCGCGACAGCTCGAAGTTTACGGCTTCGGCAATCACATCATCGTCGTCGCCGGTAACGGATGTGATGATGGGATAGCGGTTGGCCGGAGGGGTGTTGAGCGATGACAAGTCGCGAGCACCCATAAGGGAGAACTGGAGCGTGCGGGGTATGGGGGTGGCTGTGAGAGTAAGTGTATCGACGTTGGTCTTGAGTTGCTTGAGTTTCTCTTTCACGGCCACGCCGAATTTCTGTTCCTCATCGATCACAAGCAGTCCGAGATCCTTGAAAACCACATCTTTGCCCACTATGCGATGGGTGCCGATGAGAATATCAATCTTACCCTCGGCGAGGTCGGCGAGAATCTGATGCACCTGCTTGGCCGTGCGTGCGCGCGACAGATACTCCACGCGCACAGGGAAGTCGGCAAGACGCTTCTTAAATGTAGTGTAATGCTGGAATGCAAGCACGGTGGTGGGGACGAGAACGGCCACCTGCTTGCCGTCGGTAGCGGCCTTGAAGGCAGCCCGCACGGCAATCTCGGTCTTACCGAAACCTACGTCGCCGCACACGAGTCGGTCCATAGGCCGGTCGCTCTCCATGTCGGCTTTCACTGCTTTGGTGACGGTGAGCTGGTCGGGAGTGTCCTCGTAGATGAACGATGCCTCGAGTTCCTGCTGCAGATAACTGTCGGGGGAGAATGCGAATCCTTTTTCGCTCTTTCGGGCGGCATAAAGTTTGATAAGATCGCGCGCTATATCCTTGAGTTTCGACTTGGTGCGCTCTTTTATGCGGTTCCATGCCCCGGTGCCGAGCTTATTGATTTTAGGAGGTTCACCCTCCTTGCCGCGGTATTTGGCAAGCTTGTGCAGGGCGTGGATCGATACAAAGATAATATCATCGTTGGCATACACGAGTTTTATCATCTCCTGAGTATGACCGTTGACATTGGTGCGGAGGAGTCCGGCGAATTTTCCCACGCCGTGGTCGACGTGGACTATATAATCGCCCGGCTCTATGGAACTGAGTTCCTTAAGCGACAGGGCCAGCTTCCCGGAGCGGGCGCGGTCGCTGCGGAGGGTGTATTTATGGAATCGGTCAAATATCTGGTGATCAGTGAACACACAGGTCTTGACAGCTTCATCGACAAATCCTTCGTGGAGAGTGGCGTTGACGGGAGTGAAATCAATCTTGTCGCCGCGGTCAGCGAATATCACTTTAAGTCGATCGATCTGCTTCTCACTGTCGGACAGGATACAGATACGGTAGCCGCGCGACAGAAACGAGGTGAACGACTCGCTGATAAGGTCGAAATTCTTGTGATATATTGCCTGCGGGGTGCACTTGAAATCGATGCTTTTCACGGCATCTTTCTCGGGCTTGGCGGCTGCGGTGAAGGCCACGCGGCGGAACAACGGGAACACGGCGGCAAACGCTTGGCCGTCGATGAGCTGACGGGTGGCCTTGTCGTCGATCATATTGTCGGGCGTACCTGCGAGAAGGGCGTTTTCCGACATGGTTTCCTGCGACACCGCCACGACACGACTGACGGTGTAGTGCGGGTCGCGCGAACATATCACGGTATCCTTGTCGATAAAGTCGAGCAGCGATTCGCCGGCCGACTGCGACGCTACGCCCGACGTGATGGCAATCTCGTCGAGATTGCGCTCGGAAAGCTGTGTCTCGATATTGAACAGACGTATCGAGTCGATCTCGTCGCCGAAAAAGTCGATACGGAGCGGGAGCTCGTTGCTGTAGCCGTAGATGTCGACAATAGAGCCTCGCATGGCCCACTGGCCGGGCTCGTAGACATAGTCGCGCTTGACGAATCCGTTGTCCATCAGCCATCGCACGAGCTCCTGCGGATCGATCTCACGACCCTTGACAAGGCGCATGGTGGTTGTCTCGATGAGATTGCGCGACGCTACCTTCTCGGCCATTGCTTCGGGATAGGTCACCACAAACCGCGGAGCATTGTCGGGCGAGTACCAGCGGTTGAGCGCCTCGGTGCGCAGTATCTGCGAGGGGGGATCGATCTGACCGTACTTGATATCTCGCTTATAGGCCGATGGAAACATCACGACATTGTCCTCGCCCACAAGGCGCGACAAATCATGGTAGAGATAACCGGCATCATCGGCTGTGTCGCCCACAACAAGCACGGGGCGGCCGCCGTCATCGATAGCCGAAAGTGCCATGGCTGCGGATGACCCGGCAAGGCCGTAGAGCGACACAAGAGCGTGGCCTGAATCAAGCGCCGCCGAGAGCGAACGGCGACGTGGGGCGGTCATGAACCGCCGGCTGATTTCTTCGAGCGTCATCGCGCCGAGCGAGGATGAAGGATTTTATCGTACTCGTCGCTGCGGAGTATCTCCACGGCGCGCTTCACGTCGGGACTGTGCTTTACGTCATACTCGAGCTCTCCGCGATTGTAGTAGTACCTCGACAGAATCTCGGGGGCGAGATAGGTGACGATGTCGGCGCGGTGGGTGTCGAGGTCGCGGTAAAGGTCGTGACGGAGCATGGCTTCGAGCCGGTCAAACTCGGCGGTGGTGGAGTCGTTCATATACCCTTCGGTGCGGGCAAGCTCGCGCATCTGCTTCATGGCGGTCTCCAGTACCTTATCATACTGGAAGCGCGACGGGTCGATCGACTGCTTGAACTGCTCGTAGATCGAGTCGGTCACCTCAAATTCGGCCGGCGCGGGTATCGACTTGTGTTCGGTGGCATATTTCGTAGCGAAATCGAAGCTCCAGTTGTCGCGCACCACATTATATGTAATACGGTTCACATCGGGATAATCGATCTTAATGTCGGGGGTTATACCGCCGCCGTCGCGCACCTCACGGCCGCCGGCGGTGTAGAACACCGTGGTGAGCGAATCGGGGATGCGTGCCACAGAGCCGTCGGGGTTGCGGCGGGAGTAGTCGATCGCCTGTATAAGGCGACCCGACGGGATGTAATATTTGGCGGTGGTAATCTTGAGCAAACCTTCGTAGGGGAGCTGGCGCGTGCCCTGCACAAGTCCTTTTCCGAACGAACGGTTGCCCACCACCACAGCGCGGTCAAGATCCTGAAGCGCTCCGGTTACAATCTCGCTCGACGATGCGGTGGCTCCGTCGATGAGCACTACTACCGGCATCTTCGTGTCGACAGGTTTTACGGATGTCTTGTAGGTGCGCTCGTTGAGCAGCCCCTTGCCGCGGGTGGTGAGGACTTCGGTATTCTTGGGGAGGAAAAGTCCGAGTATCTTCACGGCGCTCTCAAGCAGGCCACCTCCGTTGCCGCGCAAGTCAAGGATGAGGCTCTCGGCTCCGCGATTGTTTTTAAGGTCAAGAAGGGCGTCGCGCACCTCATCGTAACTTTTATCGGTAAACGAGTTGAGTGCGATATAGCCCACTCCGTCGGCAGCCAGCCCGTAGTAGGGCACCGAAGGTATCTGAATCTTGCGTCGGGTGATCTCGACGGTCACAATCGAGTCCTGAACATAAGGGCGGTCGACCATGACAACCACTTTAGTGCCGGCAGGACCTTTGAGGCGCTCGCTAACCTTATCGGAGCGCCATCCGGCAACGCTGTCGCCATCGATCGTAATGATCACGTCGCCCGGACGGAGACCGGCCAGAGCAGCAGGCGAGCCTTCATAGGGATCGGAAATAATCACGGTACCGCCGGGACGCTCCTGAATCAGCGACCCGATACCGGCATACTCGCCGGTGGTCATGGAGCGGAATCCTTCCTGATCCTTGGCCGAGATATACTCGGTGTAAGGGTCGATATCGTTGAGCATAGCGGCTATAGCCACGTTGATGCTGCGCTCGGCATCGATGGAATCGACATAAAAGGTCTGTAATTCCTTGTATACCGAGTTGAAAATGTCGAGATTGCGCGAAATCTCGTTCTTGCGGCTGCGGGTGGCACCGGTGACGGCTGCCGCGGCTGCGGCAAAGCAAAGCGCTATCAAGAGAAATTTTTTCATCTATTATATGTGGTTAAATGAGGGTCAAAGGTAGTCAATTATTACAACACTTCAAGGGCGATAACGGCCAAAAAAATAAAAAAATTCGTGATTTTTATAAAAACACTTGCACAGTTCAAAAAAAGAGATTAATTTTGCAACGCATTTGCGAGAAAATGCACCACTGCTTCAGTAGCTCAGTTGGTTAGAGCACCTGACTGTTAATCAGGGGGTCGTTGGTTCAAGCCCATCCTGAAGCGCAAGGGTCCTTCGCGAAGTGATTCGAGGAGGACTTTTGTGAAATAAGAATAATACATTCGAAATAGGATCCTTCACGATGTGATTCGGGGAGGATTTTTTTTGTGTCCATATGTATCACTACGCAACGCCCCGCCGGTCCCTGATGCAGGATGGCGGGGCATTGTCGTATATGTGTAGGGGATCGGGATTACCGCTCTCTTACGTAGGTTGCGGCGACGAGTCCGGTGACCACTTCGTTTGAGATGGTTTCGAGCGATAGCTCTTTGAGTTCTTTGTCGGGATTGAGCTCCATGCACAGCAGTATGCCTGCGCCGCCGTCGATGCGTCGGCCATAGACACCCTTGATGTCAAGATGCTCACCCACGTTGTCGGTCACAGTGGCGTCCTTGAATATCATACGGTAGGGGCG
>JAIDUB010000021.1 GCA_029060405.1 Duncaniella sp.
CTCCCCGCCCCATAATGTACAAAATCCCCCGCCCGGAGTATGAAACGCCCGCAGATTTTTATTCGGCATACCTGACAAAGCCATGCCGGAGGCACGATATTGTCAGCCCCCGCATCTTCAGTGCGGGGACAGGGCTGCCTGACAGAATCGCGTCCCGGAGCGACGTCTCTTGTGAAGGGTATTCAATTAACCTGAAGATCATTCCTGTCATCACAAGAGCGTGCCCCACTACGAAAAAATATATTGCAGAAACGAAATTTTGATTTTTATATAGTATATCTGATAAAATCCGAATTTTTTCGTATATTTGCGCTGCAAATCCACGCCAGATGTGGGCAACATATTGGGTGGGTTTAAATACATAAAAAAGCGTTTATCCGCGCTGATTCTTGACCATCTGAAATTCTCGCAAAATTTCATATTCGAGTCAAGGATTGAGCAACGGTAGATGCCCTTAGGAATGTAATATTTTGATACCATGGTATAGTTGCATGAAGCAACTACACCAAATGGATCAATAATTGCATATACTGGCGTGGGCTTCTGCGTTGCCGTCCGACTCGAATAGGGCAATGCGAGAAGCCTCAGATGGAAGGACGGCAACAGATACAGATTCCTACGCTTTTCTGTTGATTATAAACCTTATACGCCGACGAGGGGATGACCGAGGCACGAATAATCAAAATGTTACGTAAATTTATTTTTCTAATTTCAGTTGTCACGAGCATTCTTCTTGTAGGATGCTCAAAGGATGATGGTTCAATTCCTGATTACACTGATGAGTTTCCTGAAGCCTCAGACGGAGGGATATCTGATCCCAAATTGAATAGTGGTATTTACCTGGGTATATATGCATTTAATGATGACCTATATAGGCGTCCAATCAAAGAATTGAATAAGGAAAGCGTCCAGGGATTCAACTCGTTTGTAGATAATCTCACTATGGAAAACGGAACAATACTTTATTATTCCGTAGACCAGGCACTTAAGGCTCTTCAGACTACTCCACTGCCACCTGATGTAACTACAGTTGCACTTGTCACCTTTACAGATGGACTTGACCAAGGGTCAATGATGAAGAACGACAAATACACTGATGACGAAAATTATTTGTACGCCCTTAAATATAAGATAGAAAATGACAAGGTATTAGGCAATAATATCACCGCCTACTGTATAGGGTTGAAAGGAACGGATGTGAAAGATGATGCAAAGTTCAAATATAATTTGACAAACCTTGCATCAGAGTCTAAAAATGCCATAGAGGTTGCAAGCATGGCTGAGGTGAATGCTAAATTCAAGGAAATAGCTGAACAACTATCTTCTACAACTACTGTGCAGACAGTGAATATCAAAATTCCCGGGGTCGCCAACGGAACAAGAATACGTATTACCTTTGATAATCCAAAGTTGGCATCTTATTCAAGTAAGTATATTGAAGGTATCTTCAATTTAAAAGATAAGTCATTGGAGGATGTGGAATACTACGGTATGACTTCATCATCAGGATCTACTGTCAAAGGTACTGTGGATGGAATCTTCGTCAATTTTGTATTTAAAGGAATAAAGAATGAAGATGGGTTTGAGATAAAGAGTGCTAACACTCAGGAATGGTTATATATATACTCGAATGCCACCTGGCAGATAAATTCTGAGTTTGATAATACCGAGAATTCCGAGATAAAAAATGAAAAGAGTTCAGTTGCAATAATTATGGTACTGGACTGCTCGAGCTCCCTTGGATCTCAGTTTAAGACGGCTCAGACTAATGCAAAAAATTTTATCAATGTATTGTATAAGGAAGTTTCCGATAATGAAGAATCCGGTTCAGGCACGGACCCGAATCCTGATAATGGGAATCTCATTAATGGACATGAATATGTGGATCTCGGATTGCCGAGCGGATTAAAATGGGCTACATGTAATGTCGGCGCTTCCTCGCCATCAGAATATGGTGACTATTTCGCATGGGGAGAAACTACAACTAAAACTCAATATACAACCTCTAATAGCGTGACTTATAATAAAGGATTCGGAGAAATCTCAGGTAATGCCCAATATGATGCTGCAAGAGCGAATTGGGGTAGTACTTGGAGAATGCCCGCGAAGCTTGAAATGCAGGAATTGATTGAAAAATGTACATGGACGTTGACCACAAAGAGCGGTATAACCGGTTATCTTGTTACCGGACCAAATGGTAATCAAATTTTCCTTCCTCATGCCGGTAGGAAAAATGGGACGACTCTTGAATATGCCGGCTCGCAAGGTCTGTATTGGTCTTCAACACCGGACTCAGATACACGATATTCGAACTTCTTGGTGTTCACTACGTTCAGCGTTAAGACTGATTGGGGCTCGCGGTATTTCGGTAGATCCGTCCGCCCTGTCTCAGAATAAACAGCAAAACGATTTAATTAATATAATTCTCCTGATGCTTATTTAGCTTCGGGAGAATTTAGTTAATAATTATGAGGATCATTTTCTATACAGATTATTCAATATATAAGTCAAGGCCACAAATGTACGAACAAAAGAAGCCTGCAGCCCGGAATGCTCAGCGGGATGTACGATTACCGATTTCGCTGGTGAATTCCAAATATAGCCGGTAACTATTCAGGTATAGCAACTGGCGTCACAATGATCCCCGACTGCCACGCTTTAAACCCACTCCTATAGGGGCGTTTCCGTAGGATTGTCCCGGCACATCGTCGAAGAATACTACAATCTTGAAAAGATGACGGGCTCATCGCCTTTGGCTCTTTGCTTTGCAAAGAATCTCGCTAACTATATCGCCTACGAAGTGCTCTTACTAGGCAAGCGGCAAACCGATGACGGACGCGAGCTGTTAATGCGCGACTACTCGATGGGCCTTCATCGCTTTAGCGCTTTGCCGCGCAAAGAAACAGTCATGTATTCCGTCGCATCTGACCTCATTTCTCTCTCCTCCCGCAAGGGCTTTTCCGAAAGGAAAGGCTCTTTTGCTTTTTGAGTTATTGTTCCAATGAGTTTTCCTTGAGCAAAGTAACAATTTTTATCATGCCATTATGACGGCTTGATATAAGCTTCTGAAGATAGATAGGTCGGTTAATTATCATTTCTATTACTAAAAAGTGTGCCTTGTCACATTTTTTAGTAATACAAAATTAGGGATTTTTCTAACATTGCCAAATATCTGAGTCTTTTCCGTCGCATTTAACGCGCGGTAACTTCATGACATTCATTGCCTTGGCGCTTTGCTTCGGCAAAGAATCCACAATACTCCACGCATAAAACCGCATATCACATCCGGCTCAAAGGCTACGATTTCTACCGATTTTTCTTGATAAGGATAGGTGTTCATCTACGTTACTCTCCCGCTTAGTGTGAGCTGGAGTGGTATAACCCCATTACTGACTTCTCAATACGTCCTTCCCGGACGCCGGTGAGAGGAAGTCACTCCTTTTCCCCGCACTGAAGATGCGGGATTTCGGACAATACTGTGTCTCCGACACATATAGTTTACCATGCCGCTCTGCCGGGCGTACTACGTGAGTGTGTACCCCTATAAGTTACGATATTGCAGAGGTTAAAAAATTGTATATTTCAGTTTGTCGGTCATTTACGCTGAATAATCCAAAAAAAATTCGTATCTTTGCGTGCTAAATTATACATTTACAAGATGACCAACAATAAAGTCCTTTACATTTCACAGGAAATACATCCTTATCTTCCAGAATCCACACTCTCTCTGTTGGGACGCAATGTACCTACGGGCCTTCAGGGCAAAGGGTTTGAGGTGCGCACGTTTATGCCCAAATACGGCATGATCAACGAGCGCCGCAATCAGCTGCATGAAGTAATACGTCTGTCGGGCATCAATCTTGTAATCGACGATTCCGATCATCCCCTGATACTGAAAGTGGCCACTCTGCAGCCCTCGCGCATGCAGGTATATTTCATTGACAACGACGATTATTTCCAGTCGCGCGCTACCAAGGATCTTGAAATCAACCTCTCGCCCGAGGATAACGACGAGCGCATGATGTTTTTCACCCAAGGCGTGGTGGAGACAGCCAAGAAGCTGCGCTGGCAGCCGGCCATAATCCACTGCTCGGGCTGGATATCGGCTCTCGCACCCTTGTATCTGCGCCGCAAGTATGCCGACGACCCGGCATTTTCCGAAGTGAAGATCATCTACTCGCTCTACGACAGCGGTTTCGAGGGAACGCTCGACACTCGCTTTGCCGAGAAACTCGCGCTGGCGGGTTTCACTGCCGACGATCTCGCGATGCTCGGTGATGTGCCCGTGGATGCCCCCACGCTCCACAAGCTCGCCATGGAGTATGCCGACGCCGTGATAGAATCCACTCCCGGCGTGGCTCCCGAACTGGTGGAATATGCCGCAAATTCAGGCAAGCCGTTTCTACGCTTCCCCGGCGAGGATGACCGCATAGAAGCCTACAATACATTTTACCGCTCGCTCATAGGCGAGGAATAACATCTCCCTACGCTACACTCAGCAATGCTCATAAACTATAACAGGCTAAGCCGCATGGCCGCCCTCACAGTGGCGGCAGCCGCGGTAATGCTCACCGCCTGCGACGACTCCACGTCGATGGCCGGCGGTTCGCTCGTGCAGGACAACGTCGACGTCATCATGGACTCGACCTACACCGTGACAGGCCACTCCACTCCCTACACCGAAGTGCCGTCGCGCACCACCATGCAGCTCCTCGGCAGCCTCCGCGCCAAGGGATTCGGCGACATACGGTCAGACGTAGTGACCCAATACATGCCTACGGCGACCATCGACACTAAATATGTGACGGTAGACGATATCGATTCCGTCAAGATGATCATGGCGATATATTCCGACGGATTCACCGGCGACTCGGCTATGCCTATGGGCATAACCGTGCATCCGCTCGTAAAGCAGCTCCCCTCGCCGATCTACTCGTCATTTGACCCCGAAGGTTACTACGACCCGTCGGCCGTGTGGGGCAACACCACATTCTCGACCCTGATAAAGGGAGCCGAGCTTACAGGCGCCGATTCCAACGGCAAGATATTCAAGAACGTAACCGTCACCCTCCCCGTCAAGCTGGGTCGGGATTTGTACACGCAGTTCAAGGAGCATCCCGAGACATTCGACACTCCGTCAAACTTCGCATCGTGGTTTCCCGGGCTTTACATCACCTCCAATTTCGGTTCGGGCCGCGTGACCCGCGTCGACAACAATGTGATCACCGTATACTACCACCGTGTACTCCCCCCCGAAGTCACCGGTCAGGAGACCGATACCGTGGTGGGCGCCACGGCCACATATATGGGTGTCACCCCCGAGATAATCACCAACAATAACATACGCCTCACGCTCTCCGACGACATCACCTCGCGTGTAGCCGCAGGCGAGCAGCTTGTGGTGGCTCCGCTGGGCTACGACGTGGAATTCACCTTCCCCGGACGCAAGATCGTGGAGGATTACAAGGCCAAGGCCGGACCGCTGGCAGTGATCAACTCGCTCAGTTTCTCGATTCCCGCCGAGCAGATAACCAACGATTACGGCATCACACCACCGCCCTACCTGCTTATGGTGAAGAAATCGGAGCGCGATAACTTCTTTCTCAAGAGTCAGGTCAACGACAACGTCACCTCGTTTTACGCCACCTACAATACATCGACCCGCTCCTACGACTTCTCGTCGATGCGCGATTATGTTCTCGACCTTCTCTCAAAAGACGAGATCAAGGATGAGGATTGCGAGTTCGTGCTCACTCCGGTGCTCGTGGCATTTTATGAAAACACCTCATCGTCAAGCTACTACAGCTATTATTACTACTCCACGCCGTCAACCACCCGCATAGTTGCTCAGATATCGCCTTACGTCACCGAGCCGGTAATGGCGCGTCTCAACTTCAAGAAGGCAAAAATTAAATTCACATTTAGCCGCCAATCCATAAAAAATTAGTATATTTGCACTGTTGTTACGCGCCACACGTGTCACGGCAGCCAAATATTTCCAAGCCGCAATAGCTCAGTCGGTAGAGCATTTCATTCGTAACGAAAAGGTCGTGGGTTCGAGTCCCACTCGCGGCTCAACAAAAGCCTCTCAGCGCCTCGTAGTTGAGAGGCTTGATTTTTCAAATATAACCTGACCTGTCATCCATCCATTAGTCGTCGATATGGAACAACTTGATCTCATCCGCTCAAAAATCTATGAAATACGCGGCCAGCGCGTAATGCTCGACAGCGATCTGTCAGCAATGTATGGAGTCGAAACCGGCCAGCTTAAACGAGCTGTGCGAAGAAACATAAGACGCTTTGAAGGTGAAGACTTTATGTTTGAACTGACTAAAGAGGAACTTTCAAGATGCCAAATTGGCACCTTGAAAACCGGGAGAGGCAGCAACTTTAAGTATATGCCTTTCGCTTTCACCGAGTTAGGTGTGGCGATGTTGTCGAGTGTATTGCACAGCGAGACCGCCATAGAGGTCAACCGTGGCATCATGAGGGCTTTTGTAGCCGTCAGACAAATGATTGCACTCCCTATGTCAACGAATGTATCGCAACTCGAAGCCGATATTAAAAAGCTTAAGGCGTATATAGAGGATGTACGGTCAGATCAAAACGAAATCAACGAAGATACATCAATGCGACTCGAGCTCATCGAGCAATCTCTCGCGGAACTCCATGCCGAGCGGAGTGAGAAATCCGCCATACGTCGCCCCAAGATAGGATTCAAAATCTAATTTCGATATTTCTTCCTACAGCAATCCTATACTGTTGAGAAATATAAGCATTATGGCTACCGGACACACCCAGCGGAGCACAAACATCAGCACTCCGTAGAGTGGGAAGGGGTAGGAGCCGCCGTCGGTAAGCTGCTCGCGTGTGAAGCGGGCGGGAACAACCCAGCCCACATAAACCGATATGATAAGTCCGGCCACAGGCAGACATATATTGGAGGTCACGTAGTCGAGCAGGTCAAACATCGACATACCGCACACCGTAAAATCGCTGAGCGGCCCGAAACTGAGAGCGCAAACCACGGCGCCGGCCATAGCCAAGACCGATGACAGTATGGTGGCATTGCGGCGCGACATCTTAAGTTCTTCCTCGAAATACGATATCGAAATCTCGCTCATGGATACAGTCGAAGTAATCGAGGCCACGATCAGGAGCAGGAAGAATATCGCCGACCATATCATCCCGCCCGGCATGCAGCCGAATACCGCGGGAAGCACTTCAAAGACAAGTGCCGGGCCTTTCTCGGGTGAAAATCCGTAGGTGAAAACCGCCGGAAATATTATCACGCCCGCGAGTATGGCCACGAGAGTATCGAGCACCGCGGTAGTAAGGGCGGTGCGTCCCAGCCGGCTTTCCTTATTGAAATAAGAGGCATAGACCGTCATGCATCCCATACCGATCGACAGCGAGAAAAATGCCTGTCCCATGGCTCCGAGCAGCACACTTGCATCGATTTTGGAGAAATCGGGATGGAAAAGAAATGTCATGCCCTCCTTAAGTCCGTCGAGCGAGAGCGAATTTATGCACAGCACCATCAGCAACACGAAAAGCAGCGGCATGAGCAGATTTGAAGCGCGTTCTATACCCTTGGTCACTCCGCCCAGCAACACGGCTGCATTGGCAAGCAGAAACACCACCGTGAGCACCACATTGCGCCAGCCCGTGGTCATCTCCATGAAGTGGTCGCTTATCTCCGAAGAGTCCATGCCGGCAATCGATCCGGTCACCGAATCGTAGCAATACCCGAGGGTCCAGCCGGCCACCACGGAATAGAACCACAATATCATTATCGACGAGAGTATCACCATATATCCCGCACCTACCCAGCGGCGACCGCCTGACGATGAGTCGCGAAACGCACCGAGGATATTGCTGCGCGTACCGCGGCCAAGTATAAACTCCGCGCACAGCAACGGAACTCCGAGCAGGAGCACAAATACGATATAGCAGGCTATGAACGCCCCGCCGCCGTGCACTCCCGTCTCATAGGGGAATCGCCATATATTGCCGAGGCCTACGGCCGAACCTACCGTGGCTGCCACGGCACCTATTTTTGTGGCGAAAATCGCCCTCTGTGATGTATCGTCACTCATTTTGATATGTATTTTGCTGAAACGGCAGCAGATTCACAATTATAACCCCACAAAAGTAACACATTTTTATCTTATTGCCAAATTCCACTTCATTTCATAATCTGCAGCATCACGTTTTTACAACAGAATGTATTAATAACAGTATAAAACCGAGAATTTAACGCAGTAAGATGTATTCGCGAAATATTTGTATTGCTATATTATTAGTTCTTAATGCTAACTTTGTAAAAAGATACCGTCCAGCATTTCCCGGAAAACATCGCAAAGCGATGTCCCTACGAGAGTTACATGTTTCTCACTGAAGATAATTGACCGTAATATTGCGTCAGACGTAGGGACATCGCTTTGCGATGTTTCCGGGAAGAGCAAAATGGTATTTTCCCCAATTTGGAGAAAACATGCTCCACCGCTTTACAAAAAATGACTCGCTCCACAATGCTTGTGACAAAGTGGAGCGATATTCGTATACATCTGCCGCAAAGCAGACGTGATAGGGTAGTTATACCGTGAGAATCTCTTTTTCTTTTGCGGCGAAAAGTTCGTCGATCTTCTTGAGGTATTTGTCGTGGAGCTTCTGTGCCTGAGTTTCGGCATCTTTCTCGGCATCTTCGCTAAGACCCTGCTTGATGGCTTTCTTGAGGCCGTCGATTGCGTCGCGGCGGGCGTTGCGCACCGATACCTTAGCCTGTTCGGCCTCGGCTTTCGACTGCTTCACGAGGGCTTTGCGGCGCTCTTCGGTCAGCGGCGGGATGGCCAGACGGATAACCTCGCCATTGTTTTCGGGAGTGATACCGAGCTCAGAGTTGATGATGGCTTTCTCGATTTCCTTAAACATAGCCTTTTCCCAAGGGGTGATGACGATAGTGCGGGCGTCGGGCACCGATACGTTGGCGACCTGTGCCACGGGCATTGCGCTGCCGTAGTATTCCACACGTATACCGTCGAGGATTTTGGGGTTGGCTTTGCCGGCGCGGATGTGGGCGAGTGCCTCGTCGAGATAATCCACAGCCATCTGCATTTTTTCCTGTGCGGGATCAAGATAGTCTTTTACGTCCATGATATATAGGTTTTTAAGATTAATATACGAGTGTGCCGATTTTCTCGCCGGCTATAACCTTGGCGAGATTTCCGGGGGTGTCCATGTCAAATACGATGATGGGCATGCCGTTTTGCTTGCAGAGCGCCGTCGCTGTGAGGTCCATCACCTTGAGATTGCGGTTGTAGACCTCGTCGTAGGTGATTTCGTCAAACTTGGTGGCGGTGGGATCCTTCTCGGGGTCGGCGGTATACACACCGTCAACGCGCGTGCCCTTTAGCATCACGTCGGCCTGTACCTCGATAGCACGGAGTGCCGAGCCTGTATCGGTGGTGAAGAACGGGCAACCCGTACCGCCGGCAATTATCGCCACTTCGCCACGGTCAAGAGCCTCGATGGCAGTGCGGTTGGAATAGTGCTGTCCGATGGGGAACATGTTGATGGCGGTGAACACGCGCGCGGGCTGTCCCACGGCTTCGAGAGCCGAACTGAGAGCGAGCGAATTGATCACCGTGGCGAGCATACCCATCTGATCGCCTTTCACGCGGTCAAATCCTTTGGCAGCGCCGGTGAGGCCGCGGAATATGTTGCCGCCACCTATCACGATTGCAACCTGCACGCCCTGAGCCACGATTTCGGCAATCTGGCGGGCATATTCATTGAGGCGCTCGGTATCGATGCCGTAGCCCTGATGACCCATCAGCGACTCGCCCGAGAGCTTTAGGAGAACTCTGCTGTATTTAGTGCGCATATACGATTGAATTTTTGATTATCCTGTTATGAAAAACAAAGATAGGCAATTATTCTGAAAAACGCCCACATTGCGCCACTAAAAAATTTCAACCCATAACTAACAGGCGAGATAATCAGGTGCTCACTTTACACCGACTATACCGCTTGATAATTAACCCCGAGACCTTCACGGGTCAACGGGGTTAAAAACATATTATGTGCTTTCAAATATTTTACGGATTATTTATAGCTGACTTTTGAAGTGCTCGTATACTCACCTGAACTTACATTGATAATATAAATTCTTATTATACTGCTATCAATTTTACAATCTAAAAGATATCCGCTGGCTGACAGATTATTATCTTTAACCTTTGTCCTTTCACTATATTGTCCACCTCTTTGCTCCTCGAGTTCATCTTTAATAGTGTCAAAATATTCTTTTGCTACTACCTTAAAATTATTATCAATTAATGACTCAAGAATTTGGTCTTTAACTTCTGATTTCGAGATTCCTTGTGGTGTACTTATCTTGTTAAAGGCGATGCGGGAGCCTGAAGGAACCTCCTCAAGTGCTTTATCAGTCGCTTTAGACAAAGCCTCCTCAAAACTTGTCTCTTTAGATGAGACTGGCTCGCTAGGTGTAGGAGTGGGCGTAACAGGGATGTAAACAGGTTGTGGATCTTCCACCCACTTTTGAGCGTAAACCTGTCCGGTTGCATTATGTCTGTATCGAAAGAGAAGTTTACCGGCATTCATTCCATCAAGAAAAGCATCACCCGTTCTGGTATATGGTGCATCTTTAGATTCATGCTGTTTATTATTTTGAATTATTGACACGGAATAATTCGAGTATCCCGGGTAGATTATTTTTGCTTTCTCAATGAGTTGCGCCTCAATATAGGAGTTACTAAAAGGCTGTGAACTCGATGTCCAATCCGTATCTCCGGACCATGAAACAGTGCCAAGACTTACATTCTCATATCTTCCGTATGCTGTAAAAGCTGTCATCCACAATATAGCGACCAGTAGGCTTTTAACATAAGATTTCATATTACACTTATCTATTATTTATGTCGGCCTTACAGTCCTTTCGGCCGGTCAAGAAATACAGAAGCGTGGACCGCATTACCATATCTCCAAATGATGGTCCTGAGAAAACCTTACGAGCGAGACATGAAACAGCAGCTCACGCTATAGCGTGAGAACCGCTTTGTTATCTCTTGCTCGCGTTGAAAATTTCTCAGGTTTTCATTTGCAAGATAAGCAAAACGCTTCTTCTTTTAATCAGTATGTCGTGTCATTCCGGATTGACGCTTCAAATTTAGTAAGAATATCGTACGAAGCAAAGTTTTTTATTAAAAAATATTGCTGTCCGATAAAAATTTTTGAGCGGATAAAAAATTAGGGTCGATTCCATTTGCAGGAGTCAACCCTTT
>JAIDUB010000022.1 GCA_029060405.1 Duncaniella sp.
ACCTTTTGCCAGTTTGTGAAAGAATTGCCGGGGAGACAGGCATGGTATTCAAGAAGATTATCCCAGCACTGACTCATTGAGTCAATGATTATAACCTCCATACCTGCCTTTTCACATACCTTGATGGCATCAATGTATGTTTCGGGGTCATATTTTCCCTCAAGAGGGAGTACATTGTATTGTCCTAAATGTGCATATAGATCAGCAGAGTTATTCTCGCTGTCTATTACTGCAATCTTAGTCCAATCACCACATAGCCCGTAGGCTAAGAGTAGTGCTGAGTAGGTCTTTCCACTACCTGCACAGCCTTGAAGAGCAAGCTTTATCTTTGCTTGTTTCTTGGATGATTTTCTTAACTGCATAGTTTTTGGTATAAAGAAATTTGTGTAATTTTGTGTATGAAAATTTCACTCAATGATTTAATAGACGAAGGATACAATATAAAAAATGGTATTCGGGAAGTTCCCAATAGTTATTTTACAGAGTATCGTGTAGAGGATAATCTCCAATATGAGAATTGGAGAAAAACCACTCTGCGATTTCTTATAGCATCTTTTAATAAAGATAGATGTATCAAGGATTTTGAAGATGCAAACAAGAAATTTGTAGAAAAGTTGTATGATCCAAATTGTTTTGATGAAATACTGGCTATTCTTAATGCTTGCTCCATTGTTCCATCTTTGCCTGTAGTTGATAGCCCTAATTATTTACCAACAAATAATCCTATCAATGTCAGTATAACTCAGCATCAACATCAATCTCAAACTCAAGAACAAAGTTTGATTATTGATATTTTTCTTGAGGCAATCAAGGATGAAATAACGGGCAAACAATTAAAAGAACTCAAGTCCATAGCCAAAGAAGAACCTAATCCAGATAAGGCTAAGACCAAAATACTAGATAAAGTAAAGTCATGGGGAGAAAGTATTTCTGCCAGTATTATAGCCAATATTCTCACTAATCCTACTATTTGGAGTGGACTAATGTAAAAAAATTAAAGGTCAGACAGTTCAATATTGACTATCTGACCTTTAATAGTTAGAGTGTAGCCAATACAGGCGCACCTCCTTCTCCCTGCTGATGCAACAGGTAGAACATATCACCTGTTTCAGCGGAGCATACCTGTGAGATTACAGGATTTGTAAGTTTCCCTTTGAGGAACTTTTCACTTACTGCGCCTACCTCACATCCATAGACGAAGAAGCATTTACCATTGTGAGGGTTCTGTTTCACCTCAATTTTCTGCACATTCTTCTGTGCTTTGAACTCTGCTACAGACAGAGTTTCAACGAACTTTAGATTATCCATTTGTTTGATGATTTATTGTTGTACAGCTGAATATCCAACAGCGAAGTTTGTCAGACACAAAGGAGGAGTAATTAGCTCCACTAGTAATTAGCATAGGGGGGTATCCCCATTTGCTAAGGGCAGGGGGAGGTGCAGTTGGAGTATTCTACGCTTGTAATAATTCAATCAAACTTCAAAAAATTTCAGAAAAAAATTTATTTTGGATAATGTTTTATGTAATCTTCAAGGGTAAAATATGTCTATCTAAAGCAGTATAAAATAAGTCAAAGGCAGTAAATTTAGTTATACTATTTAATATGTGCAGATAGAACAATCCCCTGTCTCCGTAGCAGAAAACAGGGGATTTTGGATAAGGTCTTACTCTTGGATTTGCCAATTCTCAATTTTTAAGTGAGGTGTTAATCCTATTGCATTTTCAAATTCATCATTCATAATTATCCTAACCACTTCAACATACTGGGGAATTGTACATATTGAGTCGTGAATTGTAAACACAGGTATTTCATGATTATGTTCTTCCCAAATTCTTTTACAACACCTATGAAGAACAATCTCACTTTCTATGCTTTGTAATAAACACGGCAATGAACGATGGTTTCCTCTCTTGATTATTTGAATTAAACGATATATCTCAGGGAAATTTTCTCTAAAACGCCTTTTAAGAGGAGGTACATATCTATTGTCTGAGAACAATACAGTCATCATCATTGTCTTTACATCATCACGAGTTAGAGAATAACCATTATTATTTAGATTTATCGTGTTACTCATATATTCATATACTTCACCCTGTGATGCCTGTGACTTATAACTATTTATGTTCTGTTGGTCTAAAGTTGAAAGATATTCTTTAATTTCTCTAATCTTCTCATCTCCAAAATATTGTTGAATATTTTGCGGAAGATGCCACAATGTAATATTGAAGTTGCTACTGTTATCCCAAAATTGAGGATTAAGGAGCAGACAAAGAATATAAGGCTGACAATTTGATATGTCAATTCCTACAATTGGATTATCTTCATATCTCAAAAATTTGCGATATGATTTTTGAATATTTGTAATAACTGAGTGCAGTCTATGAACATTGCTATCTATTTGTACATTATATTGGCACATATTTATTGCCATAATGTTATGAATAGCTGCATTGTATTGGGTAATTGGATTTTTATAAACAGTTTTTCTTGAAGTTGTTTTATCTCTATTTATATCCCAAAAGTTTCTACCTAAGTCAAGCTTCCTTTGTTTTTCTCTATTTGCAAACTCAATAGCTTCGTTTTTTTGTATTGATAAACCTTTTGTACCATACCAGAAATATAAGTAGGGATATTCCAAAACTGGATTTATAATGGATGTGTTAGTTTCATCATCATAAATCTCAGTATTTATGCCTGAAATATCTTGTTGTGGAATATTGTTAAACTGATAATTTATTAGTGGTACATTACTATACGGTTCTGAAAATTTATAACCTAAGGACTTTATTCCTGATATGTATTCCCCGTCAGTTATAATGACATTAGTTTGCAGTAGATAATCCAAGTAACTCAAATAATCCTTGAAGAAACTACGCAATAATTTAGAGTTTATTAAAACAAAGCCATCTTCAGTAATAGAGTCTTTATTTTTAGCCGGAATTGAACTAATCAACCCAACTATGTACATAAGTCTATCCTTGTCAAAATAACCCTGTTCTACACCATTCTTATTGATTGATTTAATTCTGCCATTAGGGGTTTCAACAAATAAATAATCTGTTAATGGATATTCCACAATATGCCTTTCAAAATCCCAATTATTGGGTATAAGAGCAAAAGCACCAGCATATTTATATGGTATTGGAAGTGAACTTAAGATGCTATGCGTGGGAGGAAGTGAAGCCAAAATAACTTCTCTTTCTCGCTTATTTCTCATCCAAATATCTCTTTGGATTATATCATTCCAAATCTTAATTTTATTATCCATTATGGTAGGAAATTTTATTCCACATACAAAATTATAAAAATTAGCCCGTAACTCAATAGATTACAGGCTAATTTATACATACTACTCAAGGTGTTTCATTGCTTCATCAATTTGTGATTTTTCAAAGCTATCTAGATAGATCTGAGTGATTTTTTCAGAACTATGCCCTAATGACTCCGAAATAATTGATGTAGATACCCCAGCTCTCTTAAGCACTGTGGCGAATGAATGGCGCGCTACATAGGTTGTTAACTTTATAGGCAGACCTAATTCCTCACCTATATGTTTCAAAGCTCTATTTATCTTTGCAAGAACCTGAAGTCTATTCGCCTTTTGCATTTCACTCTTGTGATATGCAGAGAGTATGGGAAATATATAACCTGACGAACTTTCAGAACCATTAGAATAATGGGATATTATCTCCTTTGATTTCTCTTGTAGTGGAATAATAATCTGCTTCTTTGTTTTGGCTCTAATATAGCATAATTTGCCATCCACAATGTTATCATGTTTGAGCATAGCCATATCAATGAAATTTATGCCAGCGGTAAAGTAAGAGAAAGTAAACAGGTCAATAGCTAACATCTCCATATCTGTTTTGCCTTTATACTCTATTACCCTTTGAATATCTCCCTTACACATGGCTCTCTTTGGCGGAGATTGGCTTATTTTAGACACTTTGTAAGAATGAAAAGGATAGCACTCCTTGTCAATTACATGGTGTTCAATAGCCATATTGAATACTGCTCTAAGGTGTCTTATTCTTGTTCCTATGGTATTGATTGCCAAACCTTGTTTTAGCATCCAAGCCTCATACTTTTTTTAAGCCATATAACATCTATGTCATTAAAAGTTACATCTAGAGCGCCGCTATTGAACTTTATGAAAGAATTATGGCTTACATCATACATTCCTGCGTATCTTAGTCTGCCTTGCTCCTTTAATTGGCTTATATAATGTAAGAAACATTCCTCTACATTATTATGAAGACAGGAAGAAGTTGCATTAGATTTCAACAGGGAAGAAGCCGTAAAGTCCTTTCCCTCTATCCTCTTACTAAGAATTGTCTTTTGCAAGTCATAGAGTTTCTGCTGAATAAGCATCCTTATCTCATCTCTATTAGGACAGAACTCATTAGGCTCATTCTTTTTGAAGTCCCAATGAGTAGGGTGGATTGAGATACCAAGACTCTGATACTTTTTCTTACCATCCTTACAGACACGTACCATTAAAGGATGTTTGCCGTCACTTAAAGTCTTTGACTTATAGCACAGCACTTTAACTGTTTCACTCATGAAAGTTTTGGTTTAACTCTCGGTTTAACTTTCAAGGTAAAACCACAGGTTTTCACAAAAAAAAGCAGTCAGACTTTCATCTAACTGCTTGATTTTCTTGTGATCCGCCTGGGGCTCGAACCCAGGACCCCAACATTAAAAGTGTTGTGCTCTACCAGCTGAGCTAGCGAATCAAGAGCTTTCGTGAGTATGCTTCTGTTTTTCAACAGGGCTTTTCCTCAAAAGCGATGCAAAGGTAGGGGTTATTTTTGAGTTGTGCAAATTTTTAGCGATTTTTTTGTGTGACACGACGGAAATTTTTTTATTTTTGATTTATGGGCGTTTTTGATTAACTTTGCAGTTGCTAATACCTGTACCAGATGTGCGACCCGGAATATATTTTTGGATATCAGGCATGTGGATATTCAGTATCCTCGTGCCGGAGGGGTTATGTGCGGCAGGGTAGGGCACTGTTGCGAATTTTTAACTGCATAATATATTGATTATGGTAAACTTTTCACTTGAGGGCCGTGTGGCTCTCGTCACCGGAGCGGCTTATGGTATAGGGCTTGCTATAGCTCGTGCGTTGGCTGAGGCCGGTGCCAAAATCGTGTTTAACTGCTCTCGACAGGAGACCGTTGACCGAGGTATGGCTGCTTATAAGGAGCTTGGTATCGAGGCTAAAGGTTATCTTTGCGATGTGAGCAACGAGGAGGCTGTGAAGGCTATGGTTGCTGATATCGAGGCTACTGTGGGCACGATTGATATTCTTGTAAACAATGCGGGCATTATCAAACGTATTCCTATGGATGAAATGTCGGCCGAGGATTTCCGCAGGGTAGTGGATGTTGACCTTGTGGCTCCGTTTATCTGCGCAAAGGCTGTGATTCCCGGTATGATTAAGAAGGGACATGGTAAAATCATCAATATCTGCTCGATGATGAGCGAGCTTGGCCGGGAAACCGTGAGCGCATATGCTGCGGCAAAGGGTGGCTTGAAGATGCTTACGAAAAATATATGTTCGGAATACGGCGAGCACAATATTCAGTGCAACGGTATCGGCCCGGGCTATATCGCAACGGAGCAGACCGCGCCTCTTCGCGAGACGCAACCCGACGGTTCGCGCCATCCGTTTGATCAGTTTATCATCTCGAAGACTCCTGCAGGCAGATGGGGTACGGCCGAGGACCTGATGGGACCTGCGGTTTTCCTTGCTTCGGATGCTTCGGATTTCGTCAACGGTCATATACTTTATGTCGACGGCGGCATTCTCGCATATATCGGCAAGCAGCCTAAATAATATATTGTGTTATGGATTTCATTAAAGATATTTTCGCTTATGTCATAGCCCTCGGAGCGGCTGTGATGATGCCCGTGATTTTTACAATTCTGGGTGTATGTATAGGTATTAAGTTTACGGATGCCTTCAAGTCAGGTCTGAAGGTGGGTGTGGGTTTCATAGGTCTTTCGATCGTGACCGCGCTTCTGACATCGGCACTCGGCCCGGCGTTGAATACCGTTGTGGGTCTGTATGATCTTCAGCTTCAGGTGTTCGACATGGGCTGGCCTTCGGCTGCGGCTGTGGCTTATAATACTGCGGTAGGTGCATTTATCATTCCGGTGTGTCTGGGCGTGAATCTGCTTATGCTTGTCACCAAGACCACCCGCACTGTCAATATCGACCTGTGGAACTACTGGCACTTTGCTTTTATCGGCGCGGTGGTGTATTTCGTGATGGATCAATCGCTGCTTTGGGGCTTCTTCGCTGCAATAGTATGCTATATCATCACTCTTGTGATCGCCGACATGACGGCCAAGAAATTTCAGGATTATTATCCCGGTATGGACGGAATATCGATTCCTCAGCCTTTCTGTGCAGGTTTTGTGCCTTTTGCATGGATTATCAACAAGGCTCTCGACTGCATCCCGGGTATCAACAAGCTTGAGATCGATGCCGAAGGGCTGAAGAAAAAATTCGGTCTGCTTGGCGAACCACTTTTCCTCGGTGTTGTGGTAGGTGTGGTGATCGGTTGCCTCACCTGCAGCTCGTGGGCTGAGATTGTCGACAAGATTCCCTATATACTCGGTCTGGGTATAAAGATGGGTGCGGTTATGGAACTTATCCCTCGCGTGACTGTGCTGTTTATCGAGGGCCTGAAGCCTATCAGTGAGGCAACGCGTGCTCTTATCGCCCGCAAGTTTAAGGGCGCCGAAGGTCTGTCGATAGGCATGACCCCTGCGCTTGTGATCGGTAATCCCACCACACTCGTCGTGTCGATTCTTCTTATTCCTGTCACTCTGATACTTGCCGTGGTGCTCCCCGGCAACGAATTTCTTCCGCTCGCATCGCTTGCCGGCATGTTCTATGTATTTCCCCTCGTGCTCCCCTTTACCCGAGGCAGTGTGCTGAAAACGTTTATTGTGGGACTTGTAGTCATCACCATGGGGCTTTATATGGTGACCTCGCTCGCTCCGGCCTTCACTCTCGCGGCCAAGGATGTATATGCCGTGACTCAGGATGCGGCCGTTGCTATCCCCGCCGGATTTGAGGGCGGCAGTCTTGACTTCGCCTCCAGTCCTCTCGCTTGTATCATTTATACCCTTACCGTAAATATCAAGGTAGTGGGTGCTGTGGTGCTTGCCGTGCTTACCTTGGGAATGGCTATCCTTAACCGAGTGCTTATCATCCGTAATCAGAATAAAATGATTGCCAATGATTCCACCAAACTCCAGTCAATGGAATAAATATTAAAAACTACTATATTCAGACATGAAAAAGATTTTTTCAACCATCATGATGTCGGCCTGTGCAGTGGCCGCCGTAGCTCAGACCGAGTGTGTCAACATACTTCGTGCCGTGCATCCCGACGATTATAAAAACTATAACACCGAGCAGCTTCGCTCGCATTTCATGATGCCCGAGGTTATGGGTCAGAACAAAATTCTGCTCACTTACTCGATGTATGACCGCATAGTTTACGGCGGAGTGGTTCCTGTAGGGAAAACCGTAAAACTCGAGACAATCGATCCCCTCAAGGCCGAATATTTCCTTGAGCGTCGCGAGCTCGGTATCATCAATATCTCAGAGGGCACGGGTATCGTGACTGTCGACGGTAAGGAATACGAACTCAATTTCAAGGATGCCCTCTACGTGGGCCGTGGAAATAAGGAGGTGACTTTCCGTAGCAAAAACGACGCCACCCCCGCCAAATTCTATCTCAATTCCACTCCCGCCCACGCTGCCTACAAGACTCAGCTCATCACTATCGACGGCCGCAAGGGTTCACTCAAGGCCAACAGCTTCAAGGCCGGCTCTCTCGAGGAGTCAAACGACCGCGTTATCAATCAGCTTATCGTAAAGAATGTGCTTGAAGAAGGCCCCTGCCAACTTCAGATGGGTCTTACCGAGCTTATGCCCGGAAGCGTGTGGAATACCATGCCTGCCCACACTCACGACCGTCGTGTCGAGTGCTATTTCTATTTCAATGTTCCCGGCCAGAATGCCATCTGTCACCTGATGGGTGAACCTCAGGAAAACCGATTGATCTGGCTCCACAACGAGCAGGCAGTTATGGCTCCCGAATGGTCTATCCACGCTGCAGCCGGTACCTCAAACTATATGTTCATCTGGGGTATGGGCGGTGAAAATCTTGATTACGGCGACATGGACAAGGTTGGTTACCTTGATATGAAATAATACTTTACATATCCACTGAAAGTTTCGGCCGGAGGCGCAGCAGATGCGGTTCCGGCCGATTGCATTTTATATGCATTCGGGTGGTAATTATTACAAATTTTCAATAAAATGGCTCGTCAACAGACTTTTTTGAATAAAAATTACACTGTTTTCAATAAATTTGTTTATATTTGCAGGGTGAAACCGGATTAATAATTGTTACTAATACGAATGTATATATTATAAAATGTTAGTAGATATGCGGTTGCGCATGGATTTTATTATAATAACATAAACCAATCAAATCATAATTTTTACATGAAAAAATCTTTACTCTTTATCTTGGCTGCGACAGCGGGTGTAAGTGCCGCGAGCGCTCAGTTCAAGACCCCGGTCGTCTATCCCGAGTCAGCAATACAACGTATCTCCGCCGACGGACATTATGCCATATCAGAGGTATTGGGAACTATCAAGATATATGATCTTGAAGCCGGTACGGAAGTGGCATATGAAGTCAGTGAAGATATGATGCAGTATTATTCGCTTGGCCATGGTAACTGTGTCACTCCCGATGGAGGCGTCATATTGGGAAGTTCGATATACTATCCTCTTGATGCCTCATATCTTCAGAATGGAGAATGGCATGCACTAAACGTGCCCTCAGCCGAAAAAGACAATCTTGCCAATGGTATCACTCCCGACGGGTCGCGTATCTGCGGTAGTGTAGGTCTTAACGAAATGACGTTTGAATCAGTCATCATGCAGATTCCCGCTTACTGGGATCGCAATGCCGATGGCACTTATGGTGAGTATCACGTATTACCTTATCCCGATAAAGACCTGTTTGGTGAAGTTCCCCAGTATGTCACCGCCATCTCTATTTCTGCCGACGGTAAAACCATCGTAGGACAGATGACATTCGGCAGCGGAGCAATGGTGATTCCGGTAGTATATAAAGAAGATGACAAAGGTGAATGGAGCTACTCTCTTCCCACCAAGGATCTCTTCAATCCCGAGGGACTCGAGCCGGTAGAAAATCCCGGCGACGGACCCATGCCGCCGAGTCAGGAAGATTATATGACTGAGGCTGAACTTGCCGAATATCAGGCTGCTGTCGATGCTTACTTCGCTAATGAACGTCCCTTGTATCCTGATTACGAGGAATTCATGAGCGAGGAAGAGAAGGCTGCCTACCATGCCGCAGTCGAAGCATATCAGGTTCTTTATGATGAATGGCAGGTAAAATGGGAAGAATATGATATTTACAGAACTTCGGTAAATGATGCTTCACCCAACTTCGTGTTTAACAACTGCATGCTTTCGACCGATGGTAAAAATATCGTTTCCACACTCGAAAGCGTTGATCCCAACAGCGATCCGTGGTCATGGTTTGCAAAGTCGATCTATACTCCGGCTACTGTTGATATCGAGACCGGCGAACTCGTCAAGGTCGATACCGAACTGTCACTGCTTGCGTCGGGTGTGGCCGACGACGGTGTAATCCTCGTTCATAACGGTCAGTCCTCTACACCCATGCTCGCCTATGTCGTGAAGAATGGCGAAATCCAGTCGCTCGTGGATTATCTGAATACCTTATCTCCCGAATATGGCCAATGGATTAATAAAAACATGAGCCATGAAGTAGCGGTTGATTACGATCCTGAGACTTGGGAGGAAATCTTTGAGGAACTCACGTTTACCGGTATTCCCGCAGCAACTCCTGATATGAGTATGGTAGCCGTATGGAACAACAGCCCTTGGGATTATATGGAAAATGCCCAGAGCGTGCTCTTCGATCTCAAAGGCTTCAGCGGTATTGCTTCAGTAAGCGTCGCCGCCAAGAATCTCAAGGTTGTGGCTAAAGGCGTGATTTCAGTCCCCGAAGGGTTCAGCGGTCTTCAGGTATATAACCTCAATGGTCAGTGTGTCAAGACCGTAAGCAGTCCTTACGGATTGGTTAAGCTCAACGTAGCTCCCGGCGCTTATATCGTAAAGGGTACCCGCGCCGATGGTTCCACCTCGATTCTGAAAGTTGCCGCCAACTGATACTGTCGGTAAGAAATTAACCTGATTCACGGTAGGCCATCTTTCAGGGATGGCTACCGTGGATTTTGGTATTTTAATTAATTATTATATCTTTGTGATATGAAAAAGTTAATTGCAGCCACTTTACTGTTTATAGCGGGCCTTGTAGCGTCGCTCGATGCCTGCGCTCAGTTGCCTAATGTTGTAGTCAAGGACACCAAGGGCAATCCTGTAAATGTAGCCGAACTCAGCAATGACGGCAAGCCGTTTGTGATAAGTTTTTTCGCTACTTGGTGCAAGCCCTGCCATCGCGAACTTCGTGCTATTGCCGATCTTTATCCCGACTGGCAGGACGAGACCGGTATGAAAATGTATATCGTGTCGATCGACGACGCGCAGAATACGTCTAAAGTAAAACCATTCGTCGATGCCGAGGGGTGGGAATACGAAGTGCTCCTTGACGCCAACAGCGATTTCTTCCGCGCGATGGGACTTTCGGCCGTGCCTCATGTGCTTGTAGTGGACGGTAGCGGAAATATCGTTTACAATCATTCGGGTTATACTGACGGGTCGGAGACCGAACTCATCAATATTATCCGTAAACTTAATGCAAAATAACCATTATTGATGAAAAGAGCTCTTTTGTCGGCGATTTCGGCCGGTATGGTCCTTGCGGCGTCTGCATTTACCATCGGAGGTGACAATGGTGTCGCCTTTCACGGCAGTGTGCAGGCCGATGCGCTGTTCCCTCAGGAAGATGAAGCGATAGGCACCGGTACATATGACCATGATATTCTTTTCAATACCTACGCTGACCTTAATATGATAAGCAAGTATGTCGATGCCGGCGTGAGGTTTGAATTTATGAAATGGCCGCTTCCCGGCTATGAGCCTGACTTCGCAGGGTGGGGTATACCTCATATCTACGCCAAAGGCCGATACAAAGGGTTTGAACTTACGGTGGGTGATTTCTATGAGCAGTTTGGTTCAGGATTTATTCTGCGCACCTATCAGGAGCGATCGCTCGGTATCGACAATTCTATTCGCGGAGGCCGACTCAACTATACCCCGGTAACGGGTGTGCGCCTGACCGCGCTCGGTGGAGTGCAGCGCACTTACTGGGACTGGAAAAAGAGCTCGCAGGTTTATGGCGGTAATGCCGAATTTGTGCTTCAGGACCTGTTCGGTGGTCTGCGCAAGCGTAATGTAAGCTGGACATTCGGCGCGTCATATGTGCTCAAGCACGAGGATGACGAGTCAGTAATGGTGCCGGGACATAACTGGCGCCTGAACCTGCCGAAGTCGGTTAATGCTTATGACCTTCGCTCCGAGTTTCAGAAAAACGGATTTTCCGTGATGGGAGAGTTTGCGTGGAAAGGGCAGGATCCGTCGTTTGACAACAATTACACCTACGGCAACGGTACAGCCGTGATGCTCAGCGGGTCATATTCGCGCAGCGGCCTTAGCGCCCTCGTGCAGGCAAAGCGAAGCGAGAATATGTCGTTCCGTTCGCAGCGTTCCATGAGCGGCATGTCGGCATTCCTTAACAATATGCCCGTTTTCTCCTATCTCCACACCTACGCCCTTGCCGCTCTCTATCCCTATGCCACTCAGGCTGCTCCGGGTGAATGGGCGTTTCAGGGTCAGTTTGCATATAATTTCAAGCGCAAGACACCTTTTGGAGGTAAGTACGGCACGAAAATTAAGCTGAATCTGAGCTATATCGCAGGCCTGTCGGACAACGCCGGAAATTTCGGAGAAATGGGCTCCGATGGTCCGTCACCCCGTTTTTTCGACATGGGCAAGAGTTATTACCACGATTTCAATATTCAGGTCGACAAGAAGTGGAGCCGATCGGTAAGTCAGATATTCATGTACATGAATCAGATGTATGACAAGCTGCTTGAAGGCCATCCCGATGAAGGGAAGGTTCGCTCCAATATCTTCGTTGTCGATACCAAGTGGCGCATCGACCATCGCTTCACTCTCCGCAACGAACTTCAGTATCTACACACACGCGACGATCAGCGCGACTGGCTTTACGGACTGGTGGAGCTTTCGATAGCTCCATACCTTATGGTATCGGTATCGGATATGTGGAACTGCGGCGATACCGGAACGCATTACTACAATTTCGGTATTACGGGCAACTATAAGTCCAATCGTCTGCTGCTTAGTTACGGACGCACCCGTGCCGGATTCAACTGCTCGGGAGGTGTGTGCCGGTATGTTCCGGCTACACGTGGCTTCCAGATATCATATAACTACACTTTCTGATGTCAACGATGAAAAGAAATATCTTACACGCACTTTCGGCTTTGGCTTCAGCGTTTCTAATGGCCGGTTGTAATGAAATCCCAGCCGATGACCGCTATATAGAAGTTGAAGCGGTAAAAGTGGAGCGCACGGTGCTTCTTGAGGATTTCACAGGGCAGGGCTGTGTGAACTGCCCGGCTGCCCACAAGATTATCGAAGCCCTCGAGGAGCAATATGGCCGTAATTTTATTGCAGTGAGCATCCATGCAGGCCCCTTCGGTGTCCCGGCCGACAACAAACGTTACACCGGTCTGATGCAGGAGGAAGGCCAGATCTATAATGACCGCTACGGTATCATCGATTATCCTCAGGGAGTGCTCGACGGTAAGCTGCCCGCCCTTAATTCTGACCAGTGGGCCGGTGCGGTTTATGATGAGATTTCAGCAAAAACGCCCGTGTCGATAGCAGTGGAGGCCAAAGTAACTGACGATATGGAACTGATTGACGTGACGTGTACCGTGCAGTCATCCGAATCGGTAGAGGGTGATTTTGTATTGTGGATGGTCGAGTCAGACATTGTAGCCCGTCAGGAAGACATCAACGAAGGCCGCATTCCCGATTATGTGCATAATAATGTGTTCCGTGCATGTATCAACGGTCTCGATGGTGTGACCATGACCGCCGCACCGACCGATGACTTTACGTGCAGCTACACCATTCCCGTGAAAAATACCGATACGGAGAAATGGAATGTCGATAATCTGGCTGTAGTGGCTTTTGTAAAAACATCAGCCGGAATAGTTCAGGCTGCTTCAACACAAGTAATAAAATAACTAACGGAATAAGATTATGAAGAAACTTTTACTCATTCTCTCATTTATGGCTATCGTGCAGTATGCCGGCGCCATCGAACTTTCATTCTGGCTCGGAAATCAGAAAATCAATCCGGGCGAGACCATTAAGTTCAATGATATCACTGTAGAGGACTATGGCACATGGAAAGAAGTGACCATGAAACCTAAGATTTATCTCCAGTCCAATATCTACTCAAGTGATGTGAGACTGACGGCAACATGTACGAGCGGTCAGGAGATACAGGTTTGCACAAACGGTAAATGCCGTAAGGGTGCGACGATAACTGTAAGTGATTTCACTCTCCAGACCAATCAGAAGTTTGACATAGGTTTCGATTATATAGCCGAGCTTGACAGCGATGAAGCTATCCCTGTAGTGGTCACTACCATCGAGGCTGAAGATGTCACCACGTCCGGCAGCAAAGTGCAATTCGTGATAGAGATGAGCGAGAAAGGCGCTTCGATCACTGAAATTACGACTTCCGAATCACTCAAAGCCGTGGCCGGCGGCGTGGCATTTAATGCCGAGGGTACCGCTCAGCTGTATATTACCAATATCCTCGGGGTAAATGTCTTTAACCGAGAGGTATCGGGAGAAGGTACCGTAGCACTTCCTCAAGGTCTTTATGTATACCGTTTCGGTAACAAGACCGGTAAGATATATGTAAAATAACAAACGAAAAATCATACTCAATGAAAAAGCAAATTCTTGCACTTGCCGCCCTTTGTGTCGGTATCGCAGCATCGGCATCGGGTTTCACCCTTTCCGATAAGATGAAACTCAATCCGGAACGTATCACCGGTTTTAAGTCGGTGGAAGCCCCTGTAACGGTAGCGCCCGTCAAATCCCCGGCCAAGGCCGAGTCACAGAGCGATATGCCGGAGATATACTACACTCTTGCAGGAGATCCGAGCAATGCATTTGCTCTTCAGACTCAGAGCCCCGGCATGCAGTTGGCGATGGCATTTCAGTTTGAACCTTCGTTTATCGAAAACGTTACCGAAGGTGAGATCACTGGAATAACCTATTATACCGGATGCGAGACTACCAATCAGAGCGTAAATAGGATAACCAAGGCCTATGTGTTTATCACGGATGATCTTACTTCTGAAGATTTCCTTTACACACAGGAGGTCACGGCTCCTAACACTCCATTTACCAAAGTTGATGTAAAGCTTGACCAGCCATTCTCTCTGCTCAAGAACGATGGGAATGAGAAAAAGAAATATGAGAAACTATATTGCGGCGTGTATTTCAATCTGAACAGCGAAAATAATGCGGCCTTAGTAGTGGATTACACCGGACACCCGAATGATTACGGAGGCTGGTATGCTGTGCGCATGAGCTCTAAAGCAAAATGGACATGGAAAAATGCAGCTAAAGAAATCGGATTTATGACCGTAGGTGCCACAATCCGTGCCAACGGCATGCCCGAAAATGAAGTGTCAGTCGTAGCCATCGCCGGTCAGCCTGTGGCATATGAGAAACAGCCTGTACCATTCCAGTTCCTCGTGCAGAATAATGGCGTGAATCCTGTAGAAACCATCACGGTAGAGTTGGGTGTCGACACCGAATCTCCTTTAGTCGAGACATTTCAGCTTCAGCAGCCCCTCGGCTTCAATCAGATGCTGCTGGGAACTATAGAACAGTATGCAGCGCAGTATCCCGCAAAGAGCGCCAATCTCGCTATGAAGGTGACCGAAGTTAACGGTGTAGCCAATAAATCTGCCAACGGTGCTGGTAGTTTTCCGGTAGTAATAGTACCTGAAGGACGAGGTCTCGACCGTAATGTGGTTATTGAGGAATTCACAAGCACCTCATGCTCTTTCTGCCCCGTGGGTTATACAGCGATGGAACAGATTCATGAGGATTGTACCGACGGGTCGATTATTCCCGTATGTATTCACGTAAACTATCCGGGACGCGATCCTATGGTGGCTGCATCGTATAATAATGTTTATAACTATTATTGCACTGATGGTGTGCCCAGCACAGTCGTGAACCGTTCCTACGATCAATATCCCTACTATGATGAGCTTATCACACTGGCCAACGAAATCAAGGCTCTCCCCGGTATCGCAGCCGTTGATGCCGAAGCTACTATTGAAGAAGGAACGCGCAACCTTACGGTCAACACCAAGACAACTTTCTCATTTGACTATACCGACGGAGATGAGAACTTCATTCTTGCCTATGGAATCACCGAGGATAATGTAGGTCCGTATACCCAAAGCAACGGTTATTCCGGTGAAAGTGGCACCTATCCCGGCAACTGGCAGAACCAGCCTGCAACCGTGCAACTTGTGTATAACGACGTGGCACGCCAGCTTGACCGATATACAGGCATAACAGGCAGTATCCCTTCCCAAATCGTTTACGGCGAAGAATATGAGTTCAGTCACACTTTATCGCTGCTTAACTCAATCGACGACCTCAGCAATATCCACATCGTGGTATATCTTCTCAACCGCAAGACCGGCGCTATCGAAAACGCATGTGTGGTTAAGAGTCCCGTTGAAGGCGACAGCGGCATCGACACCGTGATTGCCGACGATACCGATGCTCCCGTTGAATACTTCAATCTTCAGGGCATCCGTGTAAACGACCCCTCCACCGGCCTCTACATTCGCCGCCAAGGCGACAAAGTCACCAAGGTACTTGTCCGCTGATATTCGATAAAACTAAATATTCAGTCCGGGATTCTCTCTTGAATTCCGGACTGTTATGTATTAATGAAAATATTTGTAAAATTTAACTTACCGCAGGTAAAATAGTGGCAAATAGTTAGTTGGTAAATCGAATGTTTTTATTAATTTTGCAGCTAAATTTGCACACTTTATATATAAAGCTGAAAAGACACTATTTTTTATGAATCCAATCAAAAAAACCATCGAGCTGCCTGATGGTCGCGTTATTACCCTTGAGACGGGTAAACTGGCCAAGCAAGCCGATGGAGCGGTAGAACTTCGCATGGGTAACACCATGCTTCTTGCAACAGTAGTTACGGCCAAGGAGGCCGGCGAAGGGGTGGACTTTATGCCCCTTCAGGTAGAGTATAAAGAAAAATTCTCGTCCAACGGACGTTTCCCCGGCGGTTTTCTAAAGCGTGAAGGCCGCGCGAGCGATTATGAAATCCTTACCTCGCGCCTTGTCGACCGCGTGCTCCGCCCTCTGTTTCCTTCCAATTACCATGCCGATACTTTCGTGCAGGTAACAATGTATTCGAGCGACGGCGTTGATATGCCCGATGCTCTTGCCGGCCTTGCCGCTTCGGCTGCTCTGGCTGTCAGCGATATTCCTTTCAATGGTCCTATCTCTGAGGTGAGAGTGGCCCGTGTGGATGGCGAATTTATCATCGATCCTACTTTCGAGCAGGTTGAGAAGGCCGATATGGAACTTATGGTAGGTGCTACCTACGATAATATCATGATGGTTGAAGGTGAGATGAACGAAGTATCGGAAGCTGATCTTCTGGCTGCTCTCCGTGCTGCTCACGATGCTATCAAGGTTCAGTGCAAGGCACAGATGGAACTGGCTGAGGAAGTCGGCTCTACTGTTAAGCGTGAATATTGCCACGAAGTCAACGATGAAGCTCTGCGTCAGGATGTTCATGACAAGTGCTATGACAAGGCTTATGCCGTTGCCAAAGCAGGTTCGGCCGACAAGCACTGGCGTCAGGAGAGCTTCGACAAGATATGTGAGGAATATATCGAGTCTCTTCCCGAGGAAGAGCGCGATGAAAAGGCTCCTCTGGTAAAGCGTTACTATCACGATGTAGAGAAAGAGGCCGTGCGTCGCTGCATCCTCGATGAGGGTATACGTCTTGACGGTCGTAAAACAACCGAGATCCGTCCTATTTGGTGTGAGGTGGATTATCTTCCCGGCCCTCACGGATCGGCTGTGTTCACCCGTGGCGAGACTCAGTCTCTCTCGACCGTTACTCTCGGTACTAAGCTCGACGAGAAGATTCTCGACGACGTGCTCAATCAGGGTCGCGAGCGTTTCCTCCTTCACTATAATTTCCCTCCCTTCTCTACCGGTGAGGCTAAGCCTGTGCGTGGCGTAGGTCGTCGTGAAGTCGGTCATGGAAATCTTGCTCACCGTGCTCTCAAGCGCATGTTCCCCGAGGATTTCCCCTATGTATGCCGTATCGTCAGCGATATTCTTGAATCAAACGGATCGTCGTCAATGGCTACCGTATGTGCAGGTACACTCGCACTGCTCGATGCAGGCGTGAAGATGAAAAAGCCTGTCAGCGGTATCGCGATGGGTCTTATAACCGATACAGAAAGTCCTAAATACGCTATTCTTTCCGATATTCTCGGTGATGAGGATCATTTAGGTGATATGGACTTCAAGGTGACCGGTACTGTCGACGGTATCACTGCTACGCAGATGGATATCAAGTGTGACGGTCTCAGCTACGAGATTCTGGAAAAAGCGCTTCTTCAGGCTCGTGACGGTCGTCTGCACATTCTTGAGAAAATCAAGGAGACAATCCCCGCACCCCGTGAAGATTACAAGCCTCATGTACCCCGTATCGTCACCATGCTTATACCCAAGGAGCTTATCGGCGCTGTTATCGGCCCGGGCGGAAAGATTATTCAGGGTATTCAGGAAGCTTCGGGTGCTACGGTTTCGATCGACGAGATTCCCGAAGGCGGCTATATCGAAGTCGCTGCAGCCAACAAGCCTTCGATAGATAAGGCTCTCGAGATGATCAACGCTATCGTGGAACTCCCCGAAGAAGGCAAGGTATACCACGGTAAGGTTCGTTCGATACTTGAGTTCGGTGCTTTTGTAGAGTTCATGCCTAACCGCGATGGTCTGCTCCATATCTCGGAAATCTCTTGGGATCGTCTCGAAAATATGGAGGCATCAGGTCTCAAGGAAGGTGACGAACTTGAGGTTAAGCTCATCGAAATCGATAAGAAGACCGGTAAATACCGTCTGTCGATGCGCGCTCTTCAGCCCAAGCCCGAAGGATATGTTGAGCGTGAGCGTGCTCCCCGCCGCGAAGGTGACCGTCCCCGTAGTCCCCGTCGCGAAGGTGACCGTCCCCGTGGTCCTCGCCGCGAAGGCGGTAACGGAGGCAACAAAGGCCCGCGTAACTGATTTTAGTAATCAATGATATCTCAGGATCGGTTTCCCCGGTGGAAGCCGGTCCTGAATTTTTTGATTATTTACCGGTTTGTCTATAAATCGTGTCAATTTGTCGATTTTATGCCTGATTTAATGCTATTTTTAGTAATATTGCAGGGATTTTAATACTTATTTTTTTGATGAAGAAGCTATTGTGTTATTTTATCGGCGCGATGTTTGCCGCGGTATCCTTCGCACAGTCCTCGTCATACGAATGGCTTACTTTCACTCTTGCTGACGGGAGTGAAGTCGCGGTGGCGGCCGAAAATTTATCGATTGATTATGCCGGCGGAGTTCTTAAGCTGTCATCTCCGGCAGTCAATACATCGTTTGAAGTTCAGAATCTTCGTTCCATGCGGTTTACTTCCGGTGCGTCAGGTATCGCCGTGGCCGGAATCGAGCATTCATGCCCTGCGGAGTATTTTACAGTGGCGGGAGTGTCGGCAGGAACATTCAATAATGCCGATGAGGCACGGAGTGCGCTTGCAAGCGGCGTCTATATAGTGAGAACAGGAACTGCAATTTGGAAGATAATGTTTTGACAGACTATGAGAAAGACATTAATATACGGCTTTTTGATGATTGCTGCGCTCGGTGCGTCGGCACGTTCCATAAATTTCACCGATGGAAAGGTTACCTATAGTTTCCCAGCGGAATCTGTCGGAGATATGACTTTCGGAGGAGAAACTGTTTCAGTGATGGGACGCGAGTTTGACATGAATACTTGGTCGCATATAGGTGTGAATGATGCGGAGGTTGCATCGGCGACATTAGAGGTCACATATTCGGCCGATGGAGCGACCGTTATGGCGGCCGGCGATATAGCACGGTATGTGGAAGTTGCGGTGACCGGCGCTCACGTGACTGTCACTCAGTCGGCTCTGGTCGATGAAACTACCTGTGGTGAGATAACCTATGTGCTCAAGGGAGAGTCTGCCGACGGCTCATTTACTCTCAGCGGGTCATATAAATCGACCGTCGAGTTACAGGGTGTCACGCTGACCAATCCTACCGGAGCCGCTCTTGATATTCAAAACGGCAAACGAATAGCCCTGAGTGCTAAAAACGGAACCGTCAACACTCTCGCCGACGGAGCCGGAAGTCAGAAAGGGGCGGTGGTATGTAAAGGACACCTTGAACTGAAAGGAAAAGGTGAGCTGAATGTGAAAGGCAACGCCTCGCATGCAATATACTCCAAAGAATATGTCGAAATCAAGAATCTGACACTTAATATCTCAGGTGCTGTCAAAGACGGTATCAACTGCGGCCAGTATTTCCTGATGTCGAGCGGCAACGTCAATATCAAAGGAACGGGTGACGACGGCATTCAGGCCTCGTATAAGGATGACGTTGACCGTGAACCCGAAGATACCGGAACGCTGACTGTAAACGGAGGCAATCTTTCGGTAACCGTTACGGCCGATGCCGCTAAGTGCCTCAAGGCCGATTCAGATATATCTGTAGCCGACGGAACTCTGACACTTGTGTCGAATTCCAACGGTATATGGGACAGTGCCAAGCGCAAGACTAAGGCTTCGGCATGCTTGGGTGCCGACGGCAATGTCAACATATCAGGTGGTACACTTGACCTGACCGCTACGGGCAGCGGTGGAAAGGGTATATCGTGCGACGGTATATTTACGTGTGATGGCGGTGATATAGTCATAGCCACCACAGGCGGAATGCTCGTGTATAGCAACGGATCGCTTAATCACAACTACACCTCTTCAGCCGATAGAATCAATTCTGACTACAAGTCGTCGTCAAAAGGTATAAAGGCTGACAGCGGAGTGGTGATAAACAACGGTAATATCCACATAACTACGTCAACTAACAATGCCGAAGGCATCGAGAGCAAGAAAGAACTTGATATCAACGGCGGCACGATATTTGTGAAAGCCTACGACGATGGAATCAATTCATCAAATGATTTCAGGGTGAGCGGAGGTGACCTTACGGTGATATCGGTAGTGGGTGACGGACTTGATTCCAACGGAAACCTCACTATAAGCGGCGGCTATATCCGCACCATGGGCTCGGGTGGAATGGAGATGGGTCTCGATGCCGCGACGGAAACGGGATGTGCCGTATACATTACAGGTGGCACACTGCTGGCATTTGGCGGAAGTAATACGTATCCTACAAAATCAGGCTCTACTCAGGCATTTGTAAAGGCTACGGGAGCAATCACGGCTTCAACAGACATATCTTTGAAGAAAGGTGACGAAGTGCTTGCCTCATTTACCGTACCGGCGGAATATACATCGTCGACCGGAGGCTATCATGGCCCCGGAAACGGTCCCGGAGGAGGCGGCTGGAATCCCGGCGGGGGTTCGGGAAGCGGATCGATAATGATAAGTTGCCCGCAGATGCAGTCGGGTCAGTCCTATACTATTGTAAACAATACCGCAACATCCACTGCCACAGCTTCGCTTACAAGTTCTGGCCGATGAAATGCCGCTATAGGATTTATAATGTTTTTGAGGCTGTGTCAAAATAAAAAAAGAATGCCCGCAGGGCATTCTTTTTTTGTAACCGGCGCCGACGTAGCTATGCGGAGGCGTCGCCGGCTATTGGCCTGTCAACATTGGCGTCCGTAAGGCCGCCGATTGTTTAACCTGTTGATTTTGCTTTTTATTCGGCGACCTGACGGGCGCCTATTGGAGCTCCCACTTTTACCCGGGGCGCTTACGCAGAGCTACGGCGACCCGGGTTACGAGTAACTCGGCGGCCTGCGGACGCTTGTACCTTTTTGAAAAAAAGTCTATTTTGACACAGACGCCTTTTTGCCGGAATTAAGAGCTGATTTAGCTGTTGTAAAGGAGATTTATGATAAATTGTCCTGACGCGGGCGGCTTTTTTCAATATTTATTTTGTTATGTCATCGAAATGAGGTAAATTTGCCTTACATCGATTCTAAATGGAAATATTGATCAATCTAAATTAAATAAAGACATGGAAAACCAAGAACTCCTGAAGGAAGTTACGGCCAAAGCCCAAGTATGGCTCGGCCCGGCCTATGATGAAGAAACCCGTGCGGAAGTGAAGCGTATGCTTGACGCCGAGGATAAGACTGACCTTATAGAGTCGTTTTACCGCGATCTCGAATTCGGAACAGGCGGTCTCCGCGGTATCATGGGTGCAGGTTCTAACCGCATGAACATCTATACAGTGGGCGCTGCAACTCAAGGTCTCGCCAACTATCTCAAGGAGAATTTCAAAGATCTCCCCCAGATCAAGGTAGTGGTAGGACATGACGTCCGCAACAATTCCCGCAAGTTTGCTGAAATCGTAGCCGATATTTTCTCGGCCAACGGTATCAAGGTATATCTCTTTGACAGTTTCCGTCCTACACCTGAGCTTTCATATGCGATCCGTCATCTCGGATGCCAGAGCGGTGTGAACATCACTGCATCACACAACCCCAAGATCTACAACGGATACAAGGCTTACTGGGAAGACGGCGCGCAGATTATCGCTCCCCACGACGTTAATATCATCGACCATGTAAACCGTATCAAGGGTGTTGAGGAAATCAAGTTTGAAGGTAACAAGGATCTCATCGAAATCATCGGTGACAAGATCGACGCCGACTATCTCGAGGCTATCAAGGGTCTCTCGCTCAGCCCCGACGTAATCGAGAAATATAAAGATCTCAAGATTGTATATACACCCATCCACGGTACCGGTGTGAAGTTGATTCCCGAGTCGCTCCGCAACTACGGTTTCACCAATATCATCCATGTAGATGCTCAGGACGTGCCCTCGGGTGAGTTCCCCACCGTAGATTCGCCCAACCCTGAAAATCCTTCGGCTATGGCTATGGCTATCGCCAAGGCTAAGGAAGTCAATGCTGATATCGTCATGGCTTCTGACCCCGATGCTGACCGTATCGGTTGCGTTATCCGCGACAACAACGGCGAATACGTGCTTCTCAACGGTAACCAGATCGTGATGATTCTTCTCAACTACATCATCACCCGCAACAAGGAACTCGGTCGTCTGAAGGGCAACGAATTTATCGTGAAGACCATCGTTACCACCGAAACCATCAAGGCTATCGCCGAGAAGTGGGGTGTGAAGATGTATGACTGCTATACCGGATTCAAGTGGATTGCAGCCGTGATGCGCGCCAATGAGGACGTGATGCGTTACCTTGGTGGTGGCGAAGAAAGCTACGGCTTCCTTGCCGAGACATTCGCCCGCGATAAGGATGCCGTTTCGGCCTGCTCCCTTATGGCTGAAGCCTGCGCATGGGCTAAGGACAAAGGTATGGACTTCCAAGGCATGCTTGCCGACATCTATATGACCTACGGCTTCAGCCGCGAAGTAGGTGTATCTGTCGTACGCCCCGGCAAGTCGGGCGCTGAAGAGATTCAGGCAATGATGAAGGAATTCCGCGCCAATCCCCCCAAGTCGCTCGCCGGCAGCCCTGTGGAAGTTGTGAAGGACTACGAGGCTCTCACGCTCACCCACGGTGACGGTACTGTAGAGAAGATCGACATGCCTGTTACCTCCAATGTACTCCAGTTCTTTACCGCCGACGGCTCGAAGATTTCTATCCGTCCTTCGGGTACAGAGCCTAAAATCAAATTCTACATGGAAGTTAAGGTGCCCATGGAGAAAGTTGAGGACTACAACAAGTGTGGCGAACTTGCCGATGCCAAGATCGAAGCGCTCAAGAAAGATCTCAAAATCTGATAATTGAGGACAATATTACTTTTCAGCCTCTTTCCGGAATTTCCGGAAAGAGGCTGAATCTTTAATAAAACCGTCGTTCAACGCGAAAAAAATCGTAAAGAGGTTAAGCGATGATAGTGAAATAATTGCTAAATTTGCACTCTGAAAATTGTTAAAAAGATACTGATATGAATGTAAATCAAATATGCGACGGGGTAGTATATGTGGGTGTCAACGACCGTGTTACCAATCGCTTTGAAAGCCTGTGGCCCGTACCTCGCGGCGTCAGCTATAATTCGTATTATGTGAAAGGATCGGAATCCACCGCTCTTATAGATACGGTGGAGATTTCGGAGCTTCCCGTGTTCCTGAGCCATCTTCGCGGTCAGGGAATAGATAAAATCGACTATCTCGTAATAAATCATATGGAGCCGGATCACTCGGGTTCGATTGCGGCAATCATGAGAGAATTTCCCGGCTTGAAAATTGTGGGTAACCGCACTTCCATAGGAATGATAGGCGGCTATTATAATATCACCGATCCGGAATGCTTTCATGAGGTAAAGGATGGCGACAGTCTGTCGCTCGGCGATCTTACATTATCGTTTCACTTTATCCCCATGGTACACTGGCCCGAGACTATGGTGACGTATGTGGCCGAGCGCGAGCTGGTTTTCAGCGGGGATGCTTTCGGCTCGTTTGGCGCGCTCAATGGTGGCGTTGTAGATTCGCAGATGGATTGTGACTGGTATTTCCCTGAAATGGAACGATATTACTCCAATATAGTGGGTAAATACGGCAAATTCGTGCAGCGTGCGCTTAAAAAACTTGAAGCTGTCAAGTTTTCATATATCTGTCCTACGCACGGCCCCGTATGGCATGACCGAATAGATGAAGTTGTAGCCGTATATGACCGACTCAGCCGCTATGAGGCTGTAGAGGGTGCTACGATAATCTATGGCTCTATGTATGGTAATACAGCGGCGGCTGCCGATACCATGGCTCGTGAACTGTGTGCTCTCGGCGTGAAAAAGATTGCCGTGCATAATGCGGCAGTAAGCGAAATGAGCGACATGATTGCCGATGCGTTCAGATATAAGATACTCATTGTGGCCTCACCCACTTATTCCGGTACGCTTTTCCCCGCCGTGGATCAATTTCTACGTGCGATAGAGACACGCGAACTTTCGGGAAGGATTTTCGCAACTATCGGAAGCCACACTTGGGCAGGTGCGGTTGAGAAGGAGATTACCGCCTTTCTCGCGCGCACGAAGTCTGAATCGGTCGGTCATGTGGAAATCAAGCAAAGTTCCACTGCCGAGACTGATGCGCGCCTTGCTGCTCTTGCACGGTCGATCATGGAAAAAGTTTAATTCAGTATAATCCATGTTAAGAAGAATTTTCTCCTCACCTTTAACCCGGCTTATAGTCGGGTTTGTCTTTGTGTTGGCCGGTATTGCGATAGTGATGGGAGGATCGGTATATGGAATCAATTATGCCGATTCGCCTTACATGCTGTTTAATGTACGAAATCCCGAGCGTGGTCCTGTCGCGATGCTTACTTTTGTCCTCGCTCACAAGTGGTGTGATATATTCGGCCTTTCAATCGGGTCGCTTTGCTGGTTGAGAAGTTTGTGTAATATTATGACATTTGGTATCGGATGCATCTGGTTTGCTTTCATTACGCATCGATATCTGCGTGCATCAGCCTTGTTCCTTGTTCTTTGCGGTCTCGGCGAATTTTGTATTGCCCATTATTTCAACTGGGATATTGCTGTCTATCCGTGGTATGTCATCAATGCAGTTTTAGCTCTTGAATATCTCCGGCGACCGTCGTGGATTAAACTTGTGCTCATGGGAGCTTTGGTAGGATTGATAACGCTTGCCCGTGTGCCTGCGATATTGTGCGCTGTCATAGATGTGGTTGTGGTAATATATGTATGGTATCGTGCTGAAGGCACACCGCTAAGACTCACATGTGAAATAGCTGTAGGAGTATTCTCAGCTATAGCAGTGGCCTTAGGCGTTATTATGCTTATGTGTCATTCGGTAGGGGAATATATAGAGAGTTTCGTCCCTGAAAATCTTATCAATGGTCATTTTGACTTAGATTCGCTGTATTTCCGGTTAGGCCTCTTTATCCCGGTCACTGCGGCATGGGGAGGTACACTCGCGCTTATCGGCGGAGCATATTTTGCTAAAGTATCAAGGAGCAGATTGTGGATAAAAATCTTGGTGTTATTCCTCACGTATAACATATGTTGGAATACGGCACGGCTTGTAGATATGGCAGCCCTTACGGTGGCTGTGTTCGGAATCGGACAGATGCTGTTTGCCGCCGCGACGGTTTGTATATGGATGCGGACTGACAGTGACAAGATAAAATTTGCGCTGTTGGTAATTATGGCTTATGCTTTCTCAGCACTTTTAGGAAGCGACACCCCTGCTGAAAAATTTCTCGGACTGCCGATGCTTCCGCTTGTTATGGCCTATCTTGACTACAAAGACGTCAATATAAGGTCAATAGTAAATATTCTTATGCTCGAACTTGCTATCATGGGCATCTATAGACAGGGTTACATATTTTATAATATTTCCAAGGGGGATAAAAGCATATATGTGAAGTGTGATGAACTTCCTAATGTCGGCACACAATATATTCCGAAAGAGGATATGGTTTGGCTCGAATGGGCTATTGATGGAGTAGACGCTAAAAAACAGCTGCTCCTTAATAACTTTAAGGTTGGATATATGGGAGGCTACTCCATGATGGGAGAGGGCTATTTGGGCGACACTACTCCCGAATGGATGAATGAGTTCTGGATTTATCCGGATGATAAGGTTCAACGCGAGCGTTTCTATAAGTATTTTCTTGAGAAAGATTGTATATTGTATCCGTCAGCGAGAGAGCCGTTTGCGGCAGGATATGTCCTGATTGATGATTTTGTGGAGGAGTATGGTTATGAGGTGAGGAATATAACTGATAAATGCCTTATTGCCATTCCTCCCGGGAAAGTTGATGCGATAACTGACTTGCTTGAATTTAAGTGACGGAAATAGCAACGGCGTCGAAATTAATGAGTTTCGACGCCGTTGTCAGTATTATTTATAGATAGTTATTTTACGGCTGAGGAAAGTTCGTCAATGGCGATGAGCGACTGCTCGCCTGTGGTCATGTTTTTCAGAGTCAATTTGCCTTCGGCGAGTTCCGATTCGCCGATTATGGCCACGTATGGCACGTGAAGTTCGTTGGCGCGGCTCATCTGCTTTTTCATCTTGGCGGCATCGGGATAAACTTCGGCCGAAATGCCGGAAGCACGAAGAGCTTTGGCAGCCTTGAGCGAGGCGGCGGCTTCAGCTTTGCCGAGATTGGTGAACATTACTTTCACGCTTTCTTCCACGGCGGCAGGGTAGAGGTCAAGAGCATTGAGCACGTCGTAGATGCGGTCAGCTCCGAAAGAAATGCCCACACCCGAGATACCGGGCATGCCGAATACACCGGTAAGATTGTCGTAGCGGCCGCCACCGGTTATTGAGCCTATCTCCACATCGCGGGCTTTTACCTCGATAATGGTTCCGGTATAGTAATTCAGACCACGGGCGAGTGACACATCGAGCTCGAGATCGCATTCGATGCCAAGCGCTTCCACACCTTCGATTACCTCGGTGAGTTCGTCGATACCTTTCTGACCGATTTCCACGCCTGCAAGCAGCTCTCGCAGCGCGCTGAGACGTTCGGCTGTAGTGCCCGAAAGTGTGAGTAGCGGAGTGAGACGCTCGACACCTTCGGCGGGAATTCCTCTTTCGAGTAACTCGGCGCGTACATTTTCAAGGCCTATCTTGTCGATCTTGTCGATAGCAACCGTTATGTTGATAATCTTGTCGGGACAACCTATAAGTTCTGCTATACCCGCGAGTACCTTGCGGTTGTTGAGCTTGATGGTTACGCGCACCTTCAGGCGACGGAATACCTCGTCGATCATTTCGAGCAGCTCTATCTCATTGAGCAGCGAGTCGCTGCCCACCACATCGGCATCGCACTGATAAAACTCGCGGTAACGGCCTTTCTGCGGACGGTCAGCGCGCCACACCGGTTGAATCTGATAGCGCTTGAACGGGAACTGAAGATCGTTGCGGTGCATCACCACGAAGCGGGCAAAGGGCACCGTAAGATCGTAGCGCAGACCCTTTTCACATAGTTTGGCTGCCAGACGGGTGACATTTTCACTCGTCATAAGCGCCGGATCTACGTCGCGGAGAAAATCGCCCGAATTGAGTATCTTGAAAAGCAGTTTGTCGCCCTCCTCGCCATATTTTCCCATAAGGGTGGAAAGGTTCTCCATAGCCGGAGTCTCGATAGGGCTGAAGCCGTAGAGGCGGAATACATCCTTGATGGTATCGAAAATATAATTGCGTCGCGCCATTTCCACCGGGGTAAAATCCCGCGTGCCTTTGGGTATAGAGGGTTTCTGTGCCATGTTTGAGTAGATTTTTCTATTTTGATAATGCAAATTTAAGCATTATTTTTTAACTTTGCCGTTTAGAAAATAGAATATTATGGATAAAAAAGAAATAGTGCTCTCGGGTATCCGTGCCACCGGTAATCTTCACCTTGGCAATTACTACGGTGCCTTAAGTAAATTTGTCAAGATGCAGCAGGATTATGACTGCCTCTATTTTATCGCCGACCTTCACGCGCTGACCACCAATCCCGATCCGGCTCAGCTTCATGAAAATGTAAAGAATATCCTTGCCGAATATCTCGCCGCCGGAGTCGACCCCGAGCAGGCAACCATATTCGTGCAAAGCGACGTACCCGAAGTGTCGGAAATGTACCTGTTGCTCAACATGCACGTTGGTATAGGCGAACTTATGCGCACTACCTCGTTTAAGGACAAAGCCCGAAAGCAGCTGGGAATATCCACCGCCGCCGATTCCGATGAAGAAATCGAGAAGCAGATTATCGGCACCAACTCCAATAAACGCGTTAATGCCGGACTGCTCACGTATCCTACTCTTATGGCTGTGGATATCCTGATACAGAAAGCCACGAAAGTGCCTGTAGGAAAGGATCAGGAACAGCACCTCGAACTCACACGCCGATTCGCCCGTCGCTTCAATTCATTTTACGGAGTGGATCTTTTCCCCGAACCGGAGAATTTCAACTTCGGCGACCATGCTGTAAAAGTTCCCGGTCTCGACGGCTCGGGCAAGATGGGTAAGAGCGAAGGCAACTGCATATATCTGGTAGATGATGAAAAGACCATACGCAAGAAAGTGATGAAAGCTGTAACGGATCAGGGTCCCACAGAGCCTAACCAGCCCGTTTCTGAGCCTGTCGAAAATCTGTTTACGCTGATGGAGCTCACTTCGGCGCCCGAGATAGTGACACACTACCGCGATGCTTACGCCGACTGCTCCATACGCTACGGTGATCTCAAGAAGCAGCTTGCCGAAGATATTCTTAAAGTGACATTGCCTATACGCGAGCGTTATCAGGAAATACGTGCTGATGACGAGTACCTTGCGCGTGTGACACGCATGGGCGCCGAGAAAGCCCGCGAGCGTGCTGCCGCTACGCTTGCCGAGGTTAAACAGGCAATGGGTATTCGCAAATTCTATTGATATTAATCCCACACATTATTATAATAATGGAAAATACTGAAAACAATCCTCAGGAAAGCAAAGGCCTGAACTTCGTGGAGCAGCTCGTGCTTGAAGACCTTCAGGCAGGTAAAAACGGCGGCCGGCTCAACACCCGTTTCCCGCCTGAGCCCAACGGCTATCTTCACATAGGTCATGCCAAAGCCATATGCATGGATTTTGGGGTGGCTGAAAAGTTTGGCGGAACTTGCAATCTGCGTTTCGACGACACCAACCCGGTTAAGGAAGACGGGGAGTATGGCGACTCTATCCGCGAAGATATCCACTGGCTCGGCGTTGACTGGGGT